>DATEIF010000704.1:0-2543 GCA_035279205.1 Vineibacter sp. | reverse complement strand
CCCGCCTCATTGGCCGCGCGGCCTTCGGCGTAGTCCATGATCGTCAGGTTCGTGCCCTTGCTGGCCCACGGCTCGAACGCCACCTTTCCGGGCGAGCTGGTCCCCGGATAGAGGACCAGCCCGAACGCGTTGGTCCGCGCCAGCGGCATCAAGGCGGCGGCACCGGTCTTGTCACAGCCGGAGATCACGATCATCGCATCGCCGTGATGGGCGTAATGGCCGATCTCGAAGCAGTCGGCCGCGACGTCGCGCGACACGAGGCTGTAGCCCGCCGTGGGCGTTCCCTGCGTCAGGGCATCCGACACCGCCGGCGCGCCGACGATCAGGCCCTGCCCGCCGCGCGCAGCCAGCAGCTCGACCAGCAGGTCGGCGATGCTGCGCACCCGGTTGTTGCAGCGATGGGCGTTGGTGTAGGCGCTGGCGATCGTCACCACGGCATTGGTCGTGGCCGTGCGGTCGGGATCGAAGCCGGCCGCCCGAAGCTCCACCCGCGACTTTGTCCAATAGGTGCTGCTGTCCTGGGTCATCAGAGTGTCCGCCGTCTGTAGCTTGCTTGTTCGTAGAGCAGCACATCCGCCGGGAGCGCGCCACTCCAGTGGCGCTAACTTTGGCGCACGGTGGCTCGTGCCGGACCGCGCGCCTCCCGGCGCGCTCATGTTTTGCCGCGAAAAAATGAAGAGCGCGGCAGGAGCCGCGCGGTCCGTTTGCCTTACCGTGCGTCAAAGTTAGCGCCTGTGAGTGGCGCGCTCCCGACAGTGCACAGGCGATCGACCAGACGCAGCGCGGCAGCCGTGTCGTGGCCGAAGAGAGCCACGACATCCAGCAGCTTGGGATGATAGCGCAGGCCAAGAAGCTGCTGGGCAAACGCGCCGGCCGCAATTTCGGCCAGTGACGACAGGCCGGCGGTCAGCTTCAAGGAGCCGATCGTGAACAGCGCGACGCGATGGCGGGCCGCCAGGGCATGCGCCGGCCGCAATCCTTCCAGGTGATGGAAAAGCTCGTGCGCCAGAAAAGCCGGACGCGTGGTGTCGAGGCTGTCGCGGTCCGGGTAGACATCGAGGCAGGCATCCAGCGCCGCCAGCGCCGGCGCATAGAGCCGGACGGATGCCGGCCGCGGCACGTAGTCGGCAAACACTGCGATGGTCCCGAAGCCGCCCTCGCCGTCGATCGTCTTCACCTCGATGCCCAGCCGGCCGGCGATGTCATCAGGGCAGGCAGGGCCAAACGTTTGGCGGACGGTGCGTGCCACCGACATACCCTCTTCAAGCGCAGCGTCAACCAACCGATGCCGGTCGGCGGCGGCAATGCGATGGAACTGCCGGTCTTCCTCCAGCTCCAGCAACCCCAGCGCGTGCGCCGTCGCCGCCGGACAGGCCTGTGCCAGGAGGTCGGCCAGCGCGCCGGACATCTCAGCGCCGCGCGCCGGCGACAGCGATGAAGACGACGCCGGCATCCGGTGCCAGGCCTTCGAACTCGCTGCGGGCCACCGCCAGCGCCTGGTCGAGCGCCACCATGCCGGTGAGGTCGACCACCTGGGCGCCGACGATGACGAACATGTCGGGCACGATCACGCTGTCGCCGTTGTAGATCGTGGTCTCCTCCCAGAAAGCCTTGAGCATGTCCAGCCCATGGCGCGCTTCGGCCCGGTTCACCTTGGCATCGCCGCGCTGGACGCGGATCACGCCGTCGAGATCCACGGCGCGCACGGGATGGCGCCGGGTGGTCAGGATCTTCCAGCGCTTTTCCGTGACCGTACCCTGGATCACGCGCATGCGGTCGGTCTCGGCCGCCACGCGCACGGCCTCGACCGGCACGCCCATCGACTTCGCAGCGATCGTCCGCGCCTCCGCCTCGTCCACCGTACTGGTGCGGGTCTTGGCCCGCATCTCCGAGGCGCCCATGGCGGTGGCCCGCACGCGCTGGGTGTGCGGGTTGACCTCGATGGTGACCTCGACGTTTTCCGCCGCGGCGCCCAGCCTCACCACCGCATCGAAGGCTTCACGCTTGATGGCCTTGAGGTCGTCGGGCTGCGGGTTGGGGATCACCCGCTCGACGACCTCGCGCACCAGCGCCAGCGCCACGCCGATGGACGAGATGACCTCGGCGTCCTTCGAGATCGTGTGCGCCAGCTGCATGCGCTCGGCGGTGAACGGGATCAACGCCCCGGCACCGCCGCCCTCGCCCACCAGGACGGCCTGGTCGCGGTCCAGCCCGTACTCGGCGATTAGCTGCTCCACCACCGGCACGGCCTTGCCCGTGGCGCGGTCGAGGATCTGGCGCGCGGCGTCCTCGACCGAACACCCCAGCATCGCCGCCAGCGGCGCCATGGCCCGGCGTGCCGATTCGGGATTGCCGTAGGCATGCAGGCCGGGCTTGGCGTAGCCCAGCACGTTGGCGGCGCAGGTGTTGGTGATGGCGTAGCGCGTGCCGTCGGCGACGCGGATCGACACGTAATCGTCTGGGTCATCCGGCTTGGGCTGGAACAGCTCGACCCGGGCGTCAGCGAACACCGCCGGCTCGGCGAACGCCGCATAGGGCAGGCC
>DATEIF010000703.1:0-7056 GCA_035279205.1 Vineibacter sp. | reverse complement strand
CAACCGCCGTGGCTGGCGCCATGAATGAGCAGGAACGTTGCCATGGGCCGACCCCTCGCTACGACCGGGTGACGAGCGTCTTCGACCCCGGCGCCGGTACGAAGAAGTCGGGAGCCAGGTCGACACCTGGGGTGACCGCGTACTGTGCGAGATCGGTGACGCCGGCTGCGCTCAGCACTTCGTCGTCGATGAAGAAATTGCCGGTGCAGGTCCGGCTGGATTGGGTGAGGATCCAGTGCGCGGCGTCGGCCATGATCTCGGGCTTGCGGCTGCGCTTCATCAGCGCATCGCCACCCAGCAGGTTGTTCACGGCCGCCGTGGCGATGGTGGTGCGTGGCCACAGGCAGTTGAAGGCGATGCCGTCGTCCTTGAACTCGGCCGCCATCGCCCAGCCGTAGATGCTCATGCTGAACTTGGCGAGCGTGTAGGCAGGATGGCCCTTGAACCACTTCACGTCGAAATCGAGCGGCGGCGAGAGGGTCAGCACATGCGGGTTGGCCGCCTTCTTCAGATGCGGGATGCATTTCTGCGACACCAGGAAGGTGCCGCGGCCGTTGATCTGGTGCATCAGATCATAGCGCTTCATCGGCGTATCGAGCGTGCCGGCCAGGTGAATGGCGCTGGCATTGTTGACCAGGACGTCGAGCCCGCCGAAGGTCTCGACCGTCTTGGCCACCGCCGCCTCGACGCCCTGCTCGTCGCGGATGTCGACCGCGATGGGCAGCGCCTTGCCCCCGGCTTTCTCGATCGCCTCGGCAGCAGAGAAGATGGTGCCGGGCAGGCGCGGATCGGGTGCCGCCGTCTTGGCCGCCACCGTGATGTTGGCACCATCGCGCGCGGCGCGCAGCGCGATCGACAGGCCGATGCCCCGGCTTGCGCCGGTGATGAACAGCGTCTTGCCTTTGAGGCTCATGCGCACCCCCGTCAATGACCGGGCTTGGCGCCCATTGCGCTCCTTAGCCTCGTGCCGATCAACCGGCAAGGCTGCTGCCATGCGACATGGACGCAGGTGCCGTGCGCCAGAGGCGCCTGTCTATCGGACCGCACGCAGGTCGTAACCCAGCCGCGGGAAGTGCACGACCATGGTTCCGACCTGCGGATCCTCGCGGCGCAGTGCGATCTCGTTGGCGTCGATCAGCACCAGCGTACCCTCGACGGGGTCGCGGCCATAGTCGTCGGCACGGATACGCACACGGGTCCCCAGCGGCGGGTCCTCGGCAAACGATTGCGAGGCACGCGACACCTGCGGCGTGGCGCCGGCGGCGATCCGCAGCGCCTCGCTGGCGGCCAGCGGCGTGGGCGTGCCGTGACCGAACGCCTTGACGCGATCCATCCATGCATTGATGCGCGGGAAGGGCGCGAGCTCGTGCGCCAGCAGCGCCGTGCGTGCCGTGATGAACCACAAGGCGTGATAGACCGCGAGGTCGGCCACGGTCGGCGCGGACCCCACGATCCAGGGTCGGCCGTCCGCCAGCATGGCCTCGATTGCCGGCAGCTGAACGCGCACCAGGGGCGCATTGCGTGCCGCCGCGCGGCGCACCGTGTCGGCGTCGGGCGGCGGCAGGCCCCGCATCAGGGAGCGATCTGCCTGCAGGCCGTCCGGCAGGTGCTCGAGGTTCGAGCCCGAGACGTAGAGCGACATCGGTCGGAACAGCCGGTTCTCGGCCCAGTGGACGATGGCGTCGGCCATGGCGGCGAGCCCGGCAGGGAACAGCGTTGGATGCGGGAAGCGTCGCTCCAGCTCGCGCACGATCAGGCTGGTGTCGCAATAGATGTCGGCGCCGATCTGAAGCACCGGCGTGCGCCGATAGCCGCCGGTCAACGGCGTGAGGTCGGGCTTGGGTGCAATTGGCGGGATGATCACCGAGCGCCACGCCAGGCCCTTGTAGCCCAGGGCCAGGCGGGCTTTCTCCGAGTAGTTCGAGAAGTCGTAGTGATGCAGGATCAGATCGGTCACGCGCCTATTCCACCTTGATGCCGGCGGCCTTGATCAGGGGCCACCACAGCTCGATCTCGGCTTTGTGATAGGCGAACAGTGCCTCTGGCGTCAGCTGGGCCGGCGGCGGGATCTCCTGGCCCAGCGCTGCAAACTTTTCACGCACGGCGGGATCGCTCACCGCCTCGACCACCGCGGCGTTGAGCTTGGTGACGATGTCCTTGGGCGTACCCTTGGGCACCCAGAGCCCGTGCCACACGGAGATGTAGAGGCCGGGCAGGCCGGCCTCGTCGACGGTGGGAATCTCTGGCGCGGCCGCCAGCCGCGTCTTGGACGTGACGGCGTAAGCCTTGATCTTGTCGGCGCGCACTTGGGGCAGTGAGTTGGCGGCCTGGTCGAACATGATGTCGATCTGGCCGGCGACGAGATCCTGCATCGCCGGCGCCGCGCCGCGATAGGGAACGAACTGGACCTTGCCCTCGATCCTCTTCTCGAAATAGACGCCGCTCACGTGCGAGGCGGCACCGACGCCGGCGGTGCCCACCGTCACCTTGTCCGGGTTGGCCTTGATCCAGGCCACCATCTCCTTGAGATCCTTGGCCGCGACCGCCTTCTTGGCCACCAGCAATTGTGGGTTGCTGGCGAACAAGGCAACCGGCTCGAAATCGTTGAGCAGGTCATAGTTCAGCTTGTACACCGCGCCGTTGACGACGTGCGTGCTCCAGTGGCCGATGCCGACGATGTAGCCGTCGGGCGCCGCCCGCGCGACGCGGCCGACACCCACAGTGCCGGCGGCCCCGGTGGTGTTGTCGACCAGCACAGTCTGGCCCAACGTCCGGCTCATGCGGTCGGCCATGATGCGCGCCAGGGTGTCGGTTGGCCCGCCGGCGGAGAAGGGCACCACGATGGTGATCGGTTTCGCCGGATAGGGCTGCGCGCTCGCACCGGTGGCCGCGAGCACGACCATGGCGGCCAGGGCACAGAGCAGACGTCGCATGACAGATCCTCCCCAAGTCGTATATGCGCGGTAGCGCTTGTCAGGCCTCCTCGGCCAGGGCCCGCAGGTCTTCACCGCCCAGGCGGTAGAAAACCTTGTCGGCACGCGGGATGCCCGTCTTGTCATAGAGCGCCTGGGCACCATGGTTGGTGCCGTCGGTGGTCCAGTCGACACGCTGGTAGCCGCTGGACAGCGCCTCACGAGCGATGCCGCGCATCAGCACGCGGCCGACACCGAGAAAGCGCGCGCTTTCGGCGACGTAGATGTCCTTGAGGAACAGCATCCACTGATAGCCGCCGCCGTAGAAGATCGGGCTGAGATTGGCGAAGCCCAGCAGCTTGCCGTCGCGATCGGCGACCAGTGCGAAGGGTGCGTGTCCTTGCGATGCCGCAATCATGTGGGCTGCACGCGCGGCGCCGCCGGGCGGATCTTCCGAGCCGTAGTAGCGCTGCATTTCCGAGTACAGGGCGGCAAGCTGCTTTTCATCACCGGATGCGGCACGACGGACGATCATGGCAGCGCACTCTTCATGACAGCGGTTCGGACGAGCTCACCGCTCGATCGTAGGGCGGCGGCCGTCAGGGCCGCAAGCGTCGATGCCGGCGCTTTCCCGCTGGTGCTTTAAGTCGGTCCGGCTCAAATTTTAAGCAGTGAGGCGATTTCGAGGAGGCAACCCATGCGGCGGCTCACCTGCTCCATCTTTGTCATCGCCCTGGCGCTGGCATTGTCGGCCAGCAGTCGCGCGCAAACCGGCGCGCCCGATCCCAGGCTGATCGAGGATCTGGTCGCTGCCAATCGCATTCTGTTCGACCAGGGCGTGGTCGACGGCTTCGGCCACATCAGTGTGCGCCACGACAAGGATCCCAACCGCTATCTGCTGGCGCGCAATGTGGCTCCGGCCCTGGTCAAGGCCGAGGACATCCTGGAATTCGATCTCGACAGCAACGCCATCGACTTGCGCGATCGGCGCATCTATCTCGAACGTTTCATTCATGGCGAGATCTACAAGCTGCGGCCCGACGTGAAGGCCGTGATCCACAGTCACTCGCCGTCGGTGATCCCGTTCGGGGTGGCGCGCGCCAAGCTGCAGCCGATCTATCACATGAGCGCGTTCCTCGGCTCCGACGTGCCAGTATTCGAGATCCGCGATGTGGCCGGTGGTGCGACCGACCTGCTGGTGCGCGACAAGGTGCTGGGCCAGGCGCTGGCCAAGACGCTGGGCAATCATCCGGTGGCACTGATGCGCGGCCATGGGTCGGTGACCGTGGGCAATTCGATTCCGCAGGTCGTCTTTCGCGCCGTCTATGCCGAGATGAACGCCAAGCTGCAAGCCGACGCGATGCGGCTGGGCAGCGTGACCTTCCTGACGCCGGAGGAAGCGGCCAAGGCCGCCGAAACCATCGACGGCCAAGTGATGCGGCCGTGGGAGCTGTGGAAGCGCAAGGCGATGAAGGCGGAGTAGCCTTCGCCTCTCTCGAGGATGTGTCGGTTTACTTTCAAAGTGTAATTGGCGCACCACAACGCGTGCACGATCGCAGGTCGATTTCTTCGCAATAACCGGCTGGCGCCGACGTGCTTCGCGCGCGCTCTGTGCGCAGGTAAGCCGCCGGCGCCGCTTGTCCGCCCCGCAAGTGAAATCGTGACGGTGATGGAATGCCGCGGCTCGCCGCAGCGTTTGTGTCGTCATCGCGGCTGTGTGAATCGGGTCGATCCCTGACCCGCTCTCCTTTTTCAACTGGTCGCGATCATTCGCCGAAAGGGGCATGTCAATATGAGCATGTTTGTCGATAACGACGGGGACGACATATTCGCCTCGACGTCGGCGGCCACCCACGACACGCAGGTGCGGCGGCCGGTCGATCTGGTTTCAACGCGCATCGACGCACGCCCCGATCTGCTCGCTGCGACCCGCAGCGTCGATTTTCTCGCAGGTGGTGGCGAGGTTTCCATCCAGGCGGTCACCGGCACCTTCTCGCAAGGCACGCTGTCCGTGTTCGGTGATGCGCAAGCCAACAACATTACGATCAGCCGCAATGCGGCGGGCACGATCCTGGTCAATGGCGGTGCGGTTCCCGTCCTGGGCGGCACCGCCACTGTGGCCAACACGAACCTGATCCAGGTGTTCGGACAGGCCGGTGCAGACACGATCACGCTCAATGAGGCCAACGGCGCGCTACCCCGTGCCAACCTGTTCGGCGGTACCGGCAATGACGTGCTGACGGGTGGTTCGGGCGCCGACCAGCTTTTTGGCCAGGCGGACAACGACACTCTGCTGGGCAAGGGCGGTAACGACCTGCTGTTCGGTGGTGCCGGCAACGACACGCTGACCGGTGGCGACGCCGATGACCAGATGTTCGGCGAGGCCGGTGACGACCGGATGATCTGGAACCCGGGCGACGACAGCGACCTGATGGAGGGCGGCACTGGCACGGATACCGCCGAGGTCAACGGCGGCAATGGCGCCGAGGTCTTCACCATCACCGCCAATGGCGCGCGGGTGCGCTTCGACCGTCTCGATCCGGCGCCCTTCTTCCTCGACATCGGCACGACCGAGAATCTCGTCATCAACGCCAATGGCGGTGACGACTTCATCTCGGCAACCGGCAATCTGGCGTCCCTGATCCGGATCACGGTCGACGGCGGTGCCGGCAACGACACGATCCTGGGCAGCAACGGCGCCGACCTGCTGCTGGGTGGTGACGGCAACGATTTCATCGACGGCCAGCAGGGCAACGACACCGCGCTTCTGGGTGCCGGCAACGACGTGTTCCAGTGGGATCCGGGCGACGGCAACGACACCATCGAAGGACAGGACGGCATCGACACGATGGTGTTCAACGGCAGCGCCATCGCCGAGAACATGACGGCGTCGGCCAATGGCGGGCGTGTCCTGTTCACCCGCAACATCGGCAACATTGTGATGGACCTCAATGACGTGGAGGTCATCACCGTCAACGCGCTGGGCGGTGCCGACAACATCGTCGTCAACGACCTCAGCGGCACTGACGTCACGACCGTGAACGTCAACCTCGCCGGCACCCTGGGCGGCGCCGCCGGCGACGCGGCGATCGATACCGTGACGGTCACTGGGACCAACGGCAACAACACCATCAATGTCGTTGGCGGCGGCACGTCTGTGAGCGTTCTGGGCCTCAGCGCACAGGTGGCCGTGACCAACGCCGAGGGGGCGAACGACACCCTTGTGGTCAACGCCCTTGGCGGGGATGACACCATCGTCGCGACGACGTTGCCGGCCGGCGTCATCAAGCTCACGATCGATGCCGGTGCTGGCAACGACACCGTTCTGGGCAGCCAGGGCGCGGACACGATCATCGGCGGCGACGGCAACGATTTCGTCTTCGGCGACAATGGCAACGATGTCGCTTTCCTCGGTGCCGGCGACGATCTGTTCCAGTGGGATCCCGGTGACGGCAACGACACGGTCGAGGGCGGGGACGGGACCGATACGCTGCTGTTCGTCGGTGCGAACATTGGCGAAAATGTCGACATCACCGCCAACGGCGGACGCGTCCGCTTCTTCCGCAACATCGCCACCGTAGACATGGACCTCAATGACGTCGAACGCGTCGAGTTCAGGGCGCTGGGCGGCGTTGACAACATCGTCGTCGGTGATCTCACCGGCACCGATGCCAGGATCGTGGACATCGATCTTGGCGGCGCAGCAGGTGGCGGTGACGGTGCGGTCGATCAGGTCACGGTCAATGGTACGGCCGGAATCGACCATATCTCCGTCGTGGCCAACGGCAGCACGGTGCAGGTGAACGGCCTCGTTGCCCAGGTGATCATCGATCAAGCCGACGCTACCGATCAGCTCGTGATCAACGGGCAGGGCGGCGACGACTTCATCGACGCCAGCGGGCTCGGTGCCGGACACATCGGCCTGCAGCTGTCGGGCGGCCTCGGTGTCGACGTCCTGATCGGCAGCGGCGGCAACGACCTGGTGAACGGCGGCGACGGCGACGACGTCGCGTTCCTCGGGGCCGGTGACGACACGTTCGTTTGGAACCCGGGCGATGACAACGACATCGTCGAAGGCCAGGACGGGACGGACACGCTGCAGTTCAATGGCGCCAACGTTGCCGAGAACATCGACATCGCCGCC
>DATEIF010000702.1:0-9824 GCA_035279205.1 Vineibacter sp. | reverse complement strand
GAACTTTCCGCCGCGGCAGATCGCCAAGTTCATGTCGGAAGTCCTGGTCCTGGGGTTCCCTGACGGCGAAGGGGCCGTGGTGATGATCGGCCCCGATCGCCCGGTGCCCAACGGCGGCAAGCTCTTCTGAGCGTTTGTGATTCTTACCTTCCCCCGCTTGCGGGACTGTCCGGGGGAGAAGCCCAACAGAATCCGGCACTTTCCGCTGCAGAAACGCTTCATGGTGAGCTTGTCGAACCATGAAGCGTCTCGCACCGCCCGTTGTGCGCCGCCTTCATGGTTCAACAGGCTCACCATGAAGGCTTTTCCCCGGACAGCCTTGCGCAAGCGGGGGAAGGTAAAAGATCACAACTCTGAGCATCGCCGTCGTCGCTCTCGACGGCGTGATTTGTCGGGGGCGGCCGGCAAACTCTAGATGCGGCTGATTCCGTAGACCCAGGGAGCTTGCGGTGCTGAGCTTATTGCGCGCTTGTGTCTTCATCGGCGCCGTCGCGCTGCTGGGCGCGTGCACCACCACATCTGATCGGCCCTCCGACGGCCGCTGGTATCTGCAGCCGCCGACCGATTACTGAGCCCGCGTCGCCGACGACGTTGACAGGGGAGTCGTCGGGGCGCTCCATCGCGATCACGTGACCACGTCCGCCCGATATCTGGTTGGCGCGGGTCCAGCGCGGCCGATGCGCCCGCACGGCTTGAACATCATATCGACATGGTCGTCGTCGAAGGTTGGCGTCTGGCAACCCTGATGTCGGCGGCGAGTTGATGCAAAGGGATCCGCGTGATCCCGCCGGAGCGCCTGATGGATGGTCGATTCACAAACGTCATGGCGGTGACCGTTTTGGTGGTGCTCGGCATGGCAGCCCAGCCTCTGGGCGCACAGACGAGCCCGGAAGGCACGCGGCCGCCGGCACCGCCGCCACCCGCTGCGCCGGCAACCCCCAGCACGGAAACGCCGGGCACGCCGTCGATCACGGTTCTCGACACCCAGGAAGTGCAGGGCATTCTCGGCCGCGACGTGCGCAGTGCCGCCGATGAGAACATGGGGCGCATCGTCGATGTGATCGTCGACGTCGAAGGACGGACGCGGGCGGCGATCATCGACTTCGGCGGCTTTCTCGGCGTCGGCAGCCGCAAGATCGCCGTCGACTGGAAGGCGCTGCATTTCGTGCCCGCCGCCAGCAAGCGCTATCGCATCATCCTCGAGCTTACGCGCGACCAGGTGAAGCCGGCGCCGGAATACAAGGAAGGCAAGCCGGTCATCATCCTGGGTCCCTCGGGCAACCTGGAGCCATTCCCATAGACCCTCGGTGACGGAGGACAGCGCTGTCGGTCGAGCCTTCCCTGCGCCCTACCGAGGGGCCCGACGGCGGGATCGGGTCCACGACGACCCGTGACCGTGCGCCGCCTGATCCGGCGACGCCACCGGAGGCGCCCCCACCGCATCCCTCATCGCGCAGCCTGCGCGGGCTCGACTGGTTCGTGTTCTGCGTCGCCGACGTGCAGACCGGCTTCGGTCCTTTCATCGCCGTCTACCTCACGACCCAGAAATGGACGCAGGTCGATATCGGGCTGGTCCTGTCGGTTGCTGGTCTTGTCTCGCTGTTTGGGCAGATGCCGGGCGGCGCCCTGGTGGACCGGGCCCGCTCCGAGCGGGCCGTCGCGGGCATCGCCGTGACCTTGATTGGCGTCGCCGCACTGGCGTACGCAACATGGCCGATCCTGCCGGTGGTGTTCACGGCTGCGACACTGCATGCCGCGGCGAGTTGCGTGCTGGGGCCGGCCATCGCCGCGATCAGCCTCGGCCTGGTCGGGCATGCTGCAATCGGCGAGCGGTTCGGGCGCAACGCGCGCTTTGCCTCCATCGGGACCGGGCTCTCGGCGGGCGTCATGGGCGCCTGCGGCTATTTCTTTTCGGCCCAGGCGGTGTTCTTTGTCACCGCCGCGCTGCTTCTTCCCACGCTGCTGGCATTGCGCACGATCGCGCCGATCGAAATCGATGTCGAACGCGCGCACGGCAACATACCGCCACGGCGCAGCGCGCGTGCACCGGCCGGTCTGCGAAGCCTTCTGGGCAAGCCGGCGCTGCTGATCTTCGGCAGCTGCATCCTGCTGTTCCACCTCGCCAATGCTTCGATGCTGCCCTTGATGGGCAGCGTGCTCACGACGCGCCTCAGCGAATGGGCCACGATCCTGATCGCCGCCTGCATCGTCGGCCCGCAGCTTGTCGTCGCGGCGTTCTCGCCCTGGGTCGGCCGCCAGGCACAACGCTGGGGACGCCGGCCGCTGCTGCTGGTCGGCTTTGCCGCGCTGCCGATCCGCGGGCTGCTGTTTTCCGTCGTGACCGATCCCTACCTGCTGGTCGTCGTCCAGCTGTTGGACGGGGTGACGGCGGCGGTGTTCAGCGTGCTGGTGCCGCTGACGATCGCCGATCTCACCCGCGGCACCGGCCGCTTCAACCTGACCCAGGGATTCGTCGGCACCATGATGGGCATCGGCGCCTCGCTCAGCCCGACGCTCGGTGGTTACATCAGCGATTCGTTGGGCAGCAGCGTGGCGTTCATGGGATTGGCCACGATCGCGGCGCTGGGCTTCACGGCCGTATGGGCCCTGATGCCCGAAACCCGACCACGTGCCGACTGATCCCGGGGACAATCACGCAAACGGATAGGGGCCGTCGAAGCGGCCGATATAGCTGGTGTGGGTGATCATCGCTTCGCCCGGTTCCCACCAGTGCAACAGACAGGCGGGTGGTTCGCTGTAGGACGCCGGCGGCGCGTCCGCCCGCAGCCGCAGCGCAATCTGCGTCGCCGTGCTGGGACAGGTACAGGCGATGGTGCCGGCCCAGCGACGTTGAATTTGCCGGTGCACATGCCCGCACAGCACGCGCTCGACGTTATCGAAGCGCGCCACGATCTCGCCCAGGCGCGCCGGGTCCCGGTACATGTATTCGTCGAGATAGGGGATGCCACAGGCAAACGGCGGGTGGTGCATGATGATGACGGTCGGGCGCCGGCGATCCTGCGCCAGGGTGTCGGCCAGCCAGGTCAGCCCGGCATCGTCGACCGCGCCGTGGTGATGACCGGGCACGGTCGTGTCCAGGGCAACGATGCGCACGGGATGCGCGTCATTGACGTAGTGCATCGGTGCACCGCGCGCGGGAAGGTAGCTGTGCGTCGAGAAGGCGTCTCGCAACGCGTCGCGGCCGTCGTGATTGCCGGGAATGAGCAGGTAGGGCAGGTCGCACTGCGCCAGCAGGGTGCGCAACATGGCGTACTCCGCGGGATCGCCCTCGTCGACAAGATCGCCCGTCACCAATACGAGATCGGGACGAGGGTCGAGCCCGTGCAGATGGTCGATCGCGTTCAGCAGCATGCGGTTGGAGTCGACCACACCCTTGTAGAGGTGTCCCTCGGGGCGCACGTGCAGGTCTGAAATCTGGGCCAGCAACATCCGTCGGTATCTCGCCTGTCTGAAAGGAATTGGCTAAGTCGGTTCAACCACACGCTGGGGGCGCGCCACTCCGTGGCGCGTCATGTGTCGATCCAGACGAAGACGCGCGACGGAGTCGCGCGCCCCCAGCGTCTGTCCGCTCGATCGTGTGCAATTTCAGCTCTTGTCGTCGGCGTGGTGGGAAACTCTGTGGTCGCGTGCACGAAGCGTGCCTTCGTCGTGCTTCCTTGCGGTGAAGAAAAGGCGGCCACCGGGCCGCCTTGCCTGGGTTTCGGCTGCCGCTACGCGCGCGGCGGCAGCGCGAGCTTGGCGTCCCTCAGCGCCTTTTCGAGCACCGACGGCGAGCGGCGATCAACCATTCGCTATCGCACCTTTCAGGTATTTAAACGCCTGTTGGGCCGCGGCAGCCATGGTAGCCTTCGCCCAACGGCGCCGACGGAGCCAGAGATTGTTCCGCATTGATGTCTGAACTGGAGCTTTTCAAGCGCCTGGCCGTGGCGCTGGCGATCGGCCTGCTGGTTGGGCTCGAGCGTGGGTGGCAGGCCCGCGAGGAGGCCGAGGGCGAGCGCACGGCGGGTGTGCGCACCTTTGCGCTGGTCGGCCTGCTGGGCGGCGTGGCCAGCGCCTTGTCGCCGGGCAGCCCTGTGGCGCTGGGTCTGTTCTTCACGGCCTTCACCGCCACTTTCGCGGCCTTCTACTGGCGCGAGATTCGCGCCGAGGGCCGGTTCGGCATCACCAGTGTCGTGGCTGCCATGCTGACGTTCGCCATCGGCGCCTACGCGGTGGTGGGCGAACTGCAGGTAGCCGTCGCCATGGCCGTCGCCATGACGGTGCTGCTGGCAGTGAAACAGCCGCTGCACCGCTGGCTGCGGCGGCTGACGTGGCCTGAGATCCGGGCTGCCCTGATCCTGCTCGCCATGAGCTTCCTGCTGCTGCCGGTGCTGCCCGACCGGCCGCTGGATCCCTGGGGCGCGCTCAATCCGGCCGAGATCTGGCTGCTGGCCATCATCATCGCCGCGGTGTCGTTCGCCGGCTACGTCGCGGTGCGTGCCATGGGTGATCAGGCCGGCGTGGCGCTGGCCGGGCTCGCCGGCGGGCTGGCCTCGTCGACGGCCGCCACTCTGGCGTTCTCGCGCCTGGCAAAGGAAAAGCCCGAGGCTGCGCCGCTGCTGGCCGGCGGCATTCTGCTGGCCGGCGTCGTCATGATCGTGCGCGTGCTGGTGATCGCCGGCGCGCTGAATACGGCGCTGATCCTGCCGCTGCTGTGGCCGCTGGGGGTCGCGGCCGTCGTGCTGGCGCTGCCGTGCCTGGTGCTGTTGCGCCGATCGGACAGCCACCAGGCGCTGGCCGTGAAGAACCCGTTCGAACTCGGCACCGCGCTCAAGCTGGCCGCGGTCATCGCCGTCATCATGCTGCTGGCCAAGGTCGTGACCGACAAGATGGGCGAGCAGGCGGTGCTGGTGGTGGCGGCGGTCTCCGGCCTGGCCGATGTCGATGCGCTCACCCTGTCGCTCTCGCGCATGGCCAACGCCGACATCTCGGCCGCGACGGCCGTCATCGGCATCGCGATCGCCGTCGCAGTCAACACCCTGGTGAAGGCGGCGTTCGCGGCCGTGCTGGGCACACCGCGCACCGGCGCCATTGTCGGCGCGGCAAGCGTCGCAGCCATCGCGGCCGGCGCGCTCGCCTGGTTTCTGTCCTCCCCGGCTGTCATCCCGAGCACAGCGAGGGATCTCCCGCGAACAGAGACTCCATTCGCAGGAGATCCCTCGCTGCGCTCGGCATGACCAGCGTCCTACACCGGCAGCCGCAGCCGCGCGCGCAGGCCGCCGATCGGCGACTCCTCCAGGTGCAACTCGCCGCCGTGGCTGCGCACGACATCGCGCGCGATGGTGAGGCCCAAGCCGACACCGCCGGTCATCGGGTTGCGCGACGGATCCAGGCGGAAGAACGGGCGGAACACCTCTTCGCGCCGGTCGGCGGGAATGCCCGGCCCGTCGTCGTCGACGATGATCTCGATGGCGGTCTTGCGCCGCTGCGCGCGCATCTCGACCCGGCGCCCGTGGCGCAGCGCGTTGCCGGCCAGGTTGCTGAGGCAACGCTTCATTGCGGTTGGCCGCAGCTTGATGTTGAGATCGCCGGAGAAAGCCACGACCACGGTGCCGCCGTCGCGGCGCGCGCCGCTGGCGACATCCTCCAACAGATCGCCGACATCGACCGGCACCGGCTCCTCGTCGCCCTCGCCGCGGGCGAAGGCGAGGTAGCCCTCGATCATGCGCTCCATTTCGACGACATCGGCTTCCAGCTCACGCTTCTCGGGGCCGTCGTCCAGCATCGCCAGCCCCAGCTTCATGCGCGTGAGCGGCGTGCGCAGGTCGTGGCTGACGCCCGCCAGCATCTCGGTGCGCTGCTGGATCTGGCGGCGCAGGCGCTCGCGCATGGTGAGGAACGCGCGGCCGGCCTGGCGCGCTTCCAGCGATCCCTCGGGCTCGAAGTCGGCCACATCACGGCCCTTGCCCAGGGAATCGGCGATTTTGGCCAGCTTGCGGATCGGCTGCAGCTCGTGGCGCACGAAGGCCGTGGCCAATCCGAACAGCACCATCGCGGCGCCGATCATGGCGGCGATGAAGGCCCAGCTCGACGTCGTATAGAGTCGGCTGAGCGGCGCCAGGACCTCGATCACACCGTCGGTGACCTGCACGGCGATCAGCACGCGCTTATCGGTCGGCGCCGTGTTGAGGTAGTAAGGAAGCTTGAGGTCGTTCTCCAGCGCGTTGGTCAGCTCGCGCTCGAGGATGCTGTAGAAGGCGGGCGCCCGCCGTTCGGGCAGCGTCGCGCCGGGCTTGAACGACACCGCCATCCGCATGTCCTGGCGCGCCCGCTGGACGATCCATTCGAAGTTGGTGTCGCCCGGGAAGTCGCTGTGCAGCGCCGCGATCATCTTGACGTCGCCGACCACCGAACGCGCCAGGCGGCCGGTGACGTTGTCCCACAGCTGCTCGTAGAAGACATACGTCGCGATCAGCTGCAGCAGGATCGTCGGAATCACGATGGCCAGCGTCGCGCGCACGAACAGCGTGCGCGGCGCCGCCTTGGAGACCTTGCGGCCCACCCGCAGCCGGCGCCACCACATCAGGGCGCGGCCGGCCCATGCCGTCAGCCCGGGCGCGCGGCGCGCCTGGGCCAGCGATGGTTCGTTGGTGCGATCGGCGCTCATGACCCTACCAGGCGATAGCCCGTGCCACGCACGGTCTGCAGATAGCGGGGGAATTTGGGATCATCCTCGATCTTGCGCCGCAGGCGCGTGACCTGCACGTCGATCGTGCGCACGTTGACCTCGCCACCCACCAGGCGTGCCAGCGTCTCGCGGCTCATGTCCTGGCCGAGGTTGAGCGCGAAGACGTTCAGCAGCGCGCGCTCAGCGTCGGTCAGCTTGATGCGCTTGTCGCCCTTCGTCAGCTCGCCGCGCTTGGTGTCGAAGCGCAGCTCGCCCATGCGCACGACGGCGACGGCCTGCGGCACCGGCACAGGCGCGGCCTGGGCCGTCGCGCGGCGCAGGATGCTGTTGATGCGCAGCAGCAGCTCGCGCGGCTCGAAGGGCTTGGGCAGATAGTCGTCGGCGCCGCGCTCGAGGCCCGCGATGCGGTCCTTGGGCTCGCCCATCGCCGTCAGCATCAGGATCGGGATCGGCTTCTTCTGGTGGCGCAGCGCTGCCGTCAGGTCCAGCCCGCTTTCCCCCGGCATCATGACATCGAGCACCATGAGATCGAAATCCATGCTGGTGAGCCGATCGCGGGCCTCGGTGGCATCACCGGCGACCGTGACCCGAAAGCTGTTGCGCGACAGGAAGCTGCGCAGCAGTTCACGCAGGCGCTGGTCGTCGTCGACCACCAGCACGTGCGCCTTGTCCATCGCGAGTTCCGCCAAGGGAGGACCTCACCGCGTCAACTGCCGCTCGATCTCCGGCCGTTCGTCCGGATCGAGCATGCCCAGCAGCACCTGGTGGAAGCCGGCCATCGCCGGCGCGCCGGTTTCGGTGAAGGCCCGTGCGAACCGGGCCTGCTGGCGTCCCGTCAGCTCGCGCTCGAGGGCTTCGCCCTTGGCCGTCAGCGCCAACAGCCGCTGCCGCCGGTCGCGCGCGCCGGTATCCTGATGCACAAAGCCGCCGTCGATCAACTCGCGCAGGACACGCGACAGCGACTGCTTGGTGATCTTCAGGATGCGCAGCAGGCCGCCCACCGTGATGCCCGGGTGCCGGCCGATGAAATAGATGGCACGATGGTGCGCCCGGCCAAACCCGGCGTCGGCCAGCATGGTGTCAGCTTCGCCGGTAAAGTCGCGGTAAGCGAAGAACATCAGCTCGATGCTGCGGCGCAGGTCTTCCTCGCGCACGAAATTGGGCAACATGCTCAAGGGACGGGCATCGGCCATGAGGCGTTTCCTAAGGTCTTGATGACGAACAGGGTTTTTAGCGATCTGGCCGGATCAGGAAAAGTCCCGAATCGGGATTTTTAACATAGGCTGTCCCGCCGTTGACTCAAGGCCGGCGCCGATGTTACCCCCGGCTCGTCCCGAAAGACATTTTGTTGCGAACAAGATTCGCCGATGAAGAGGCCCTGATGTCCGTTCTTCCGTTCGATGATCGCGACGGCGTCATCTGGTCAGATGGCAAACTGATCCCCTGGCGCGACGCGAAGGTTCATGTGCTGACGCACGGCTTGCACTACGCCAGCTGTGTCTTCGAGGGCGAGCGCGTCTACGGCGGCGAGGTCTTCAAGCTGACGGCGCACTCCGAGCGGCTGGTGAAGTCGGCCGAGCTGCTGGGCTTCAAGCTGCCGTGGTCGGTGGCCGAGATCGACGAGGCGACGCGCCAGACGATCAAGGCCAACAACATCGTCGACGGCTACGTGCGGCCGGTGGCCTGGCGCGGCAGCGAGATGATGGGTGTCTCGGCGCAGCAGAACACCATCCACCTCGCCATCGCGACCTGGGTGTGGCCGTCCTATTACACGATGGAAGCCCGCATGAAGGGCATCCGCCTGGCCATGGCCGACTGGCGCCGTCCGGCGCCTGACACGGCGCCCACGGCGTCGAAGGCGGCGGGCCTGTACATGATCTGCACGCTCAGCAAGCACAAGGCCGAGCAGAACGGCTACGACGACGCGCTGATGCTCGACTATCGCGGCCAGATCGCCGAGGCCACGGGTGCCAACGTCTTCTTCGTCATCAACGGCGAGCTGCACACGCCCAAGCCGGATTGCTTCCTGGATGGCATCACCCGCCAGTTCGTGATCGGCCTGGCCAAGGCGCGCCAGATGAAGGTGGTCGAGCGCGCCATCTTCCCCGAGGAAATGGCCCAGGCGACGGAAGCGTTCCTCACCGGCACGGCCGCGGAAGTGACGCCGATCGGCGAGATCGGCCCGTACAAGTTCACGCCGGGCGAGGTCTGCCGCACCCTGATCGCCGACTTCGAGGCGGCGGTGCAGCCCAAGAAGCAGGCTGCCGAATAGACAGATCCACCGTTTCCGAATTTTTCAGCGGGGCCGAAAGGCCCCGTTTTTTATTGCGCCGACGTTACCCCCTCAGTCTGTCGATAGATAAGCTTTATTGACATAGTCAGTAATACTGTCTTATCGTCATTAAATTGCATATGCGTGGTTGATGAAACAATGAAACGCTAGTTTTGGAGGGTTACATGGCAACTCCTGAATCGATGGATGACCGTGACGGCTGGATCTGGCTGGACGGCAAGCTGGTGCCGTGGCGCGATGTGCGGCCACATGTGTTGACCCACGCCCTGCACTACGGGTCGGGTGTCTTCGAAGGCGAGCGCATCTATGGCGGCCGGGTCTTCCGGCTGGCGGCGCACAGCGCGCGGCTGATCCGATCGGCGCGGCTGGTCGACATGGACCTGCCCTGGACGCGCCAGCAGATCGACGCGGCGACCCGCGAGGTGGTCCGTGCCAACGGCCTGCAGAGCGGTTACGTGCGACCGTTGGCATGGCGCGGCTCGGAAGTGCTGGGCGTGTCGGGGATCGGCACGGACGTCCATCTCGCCATCGCGCCCTGGGCGTGGGGCGCCTACTTCTCGCCCGAGGCGAGGCTGCGCGGCGTCCGTCTCACCATGGCGACGTACCGCCGTCCGTCACCCGAGAGCGCGCCGGGCGAGAGCAAGGCGACCGGCCTCTACATCATCTGCACGCTCGAGAAGGACCGGGCCCTCAAGGCCGGTTTCGATGACGCCCTGATGCTGGACTGGAAGGGGCGCGTGTCGGAAGCCACCGGCGCCAACATCTTCCTGGTGATCGACGGCAAGCTGGTGACGCCGCGGCCCGACAACTTCCTCGACGGCATCACGCGCCGCGCCGTGATGG
>DATEIF010000701.1:0-16080 GCA_035279205.1 Vineibacter sp. | reverse complement strand
GGCCATCACGGCCCCGCCGCGGCGGGTGCCGCGCGTGATGTTGGTCCATTTGTTGAGGAAGATCGGGGGCAGCTCGCGGCCATCGGGCAACGACAGCCAGATGCGCAGCAGGTGACGCTTGCGCGCCGGCTCCGGCCAATCCTCGAAAGCCGTGCGCGAATGGAAGATCAGGTGGTTCTGCAGGAACTGGATGTCGCCCGGCTGGAAGGGAATGCGCAGGCAAAACCGATCATCGCCGCAGATCTCATAGAACAAAGCGATCGCGGCCTGCTGCCGCGCCGTCATGGCCGGGGCATCGGCGAAACGCCGTGCCGACTCGATATACTGGGGGAGCGGACCGTAACCATTGAACTGTCCTGCGTGCTGCGTGAAGACCGGCATGGCGAACCACGGCGCCTTGCCCGGCGGCACCTCGCCGCGGCGATCGATCACGACCGGCTCGTACAGCGCGGCGCAAAGGTCGGGTGCCCGTCGCAGCATCTCGTCATGCACGGCAATCGCACTGACGATCGCGCTCTGGCCGCCGCTTCTGGCTGTCTGCACGCACAACAGGCCGACGACGTCACAGGAATCGGAATGGAAGGCCAGCGCCGCCGTGCTCTGGGTCAGGCGCTTGTTGACGTCCTGCGCGGTGTCGCCGACGTCGATCACGTGACCGATCAGGTGGCCGTTGCGGTTCTGCGCCACGGGATCACCGATATGACGGGCGATACCCCAGTAGATTCGTAACTGGGTTTCCCGGTCGTATCGGGAGACCGGAAGGCCGCGCACATAGCCGAAGCCGATGCCGTCCTTGATGGCACCGCGCAGCTGCTGCAGGCGCGGCGCCAAGGCCGGCAGGGGAAAGTCGTCCTTCTCGATGTCCGGGATGCTGCTGCCATGGCTGCGCGTGCGGCCGACCGCGTTGTCGATCTCGCGGATATCGTCTGACGTGAGCTGCAGGATCCAGTCGTCGCGCCGGTGCATGTCGGCGACCTGCCAGGCCGAGGGGCCGCCGATGGGGGACAAGGCGTGGAGTGCATTCATGGCCGGCTCCGTTGTTGCTGGGAGCGCGCCACGGTGCGCGTCCGCCGGCCATAAGAGAAGCTGTTGCATCTCATGCCGTGCATAAGTGAAACTTTGGCATGCGCGACCTCAAGCTCGACCAGATCCACGCCTTCACCCAGGTCATCGAGCTGGGCAGTTTCTCCGCGGCAGCGGAGCGGCTGCAGCTCAGCCAGCCGGCCGTCAGCCTGCAGATTCGCCAGCTCGAGCGGCGGCTGGGCGTGCGCCTGATCGAGCGTGTGGGCAAGCGCGCCACGCCGACCAGCGCCGGCATCGCGCTCATCGAGCATGCGCAGCATATCGAGGCCGCCGTCGCGGCGGCCCTGGAAGGCATCGCGCCGCACGCTCGCGGTGCACTGGGGCGGGTGCGCATCGGCACCGGCGCGACGGCGTGCATCTACCTGCTGCCGCCGGTGCTGCGTGATCTGCGGCGGCGCTTTCCGACGCTCGACATCGCCGTGACGACCGGCAACACCGGCGATGTGCTGCGGGCGCTGGAGGCCAATCAGCTCGATGTCGGCCTGGTCACCTTGCCGGCACCCGGCCGCATGTTCGACGTGACGCCGGTGCGTGACGACGCCTTCGTGGTGGTGGCCGCGGCCGACGACGGCCGGCTGCCCAAGCAGGCGACGCCGGCGGCGCTGGCCAGGCTGCCCCTGGTGCTTTACGAGACCGCCGGCCACACGCGCCGGATCGTCGATGCCTGGTTCGCGCGGGCCGGCGTGCGGCTGACGCCAGTGATGGAATTGGGCAGCGTCGAGGCGATCAAGGAACTGGTCGCGGCGGGCCTGGGCTGTGCCGTGCTGCCCGGCATGGCGATCCGCAAGGTCGAGCGCCTGCCGATCGTGTCGCGTCCGCTGGTGCCCCGGCTGCAGCGTAAGCTGGCGCTGGTCGTACGCCGCGACAAGGTCGTGAGCCGCGGCCTGCGCGAGGTGATGACCGCGATCCGCCGCCTGGGGTGACGCGGCGGGCCCGTGCCGTCCTGTCGGCGGGCAACCTTCGGCCAGACGCCAGCGTTAAGGGAGGCCACCGGACAGGGGGAGGCCGATGCGCGTCAGTCTGGTCTACAATTCCAAGTCGGGCGGTGCTGCGTACTCGGGCAAGGAGCTCAAGGCGCTGCTGCGGGCGTCGGGCTACGACGTCGCGCACTGCCTCGACAAGAAGAGCAGCTGGAAAGCGCTGCTGAAGGACCCCGGCGACATGGTCGTCGTTGCCGGCGGCGACGGGACGGTCGGAAAGGTCGCCCTGGCGTTCGCCCATCGCGACGTGCCGATTGCGCTGCTGCCGACCGGGACGGCCAACAACGTCGCCCGCATGCTGGGGATCGAGGCCGCCGCGCCCGAGGAACACATCGCCGGCTGGGTTCACGCCAGTCAGCGCAATCTCGATATCGGCATCGCCAGTGGCCCGTGGGGCAAGTCGGCCTTCATCGAAGGGGTCGGCTTCGGGCTTCTGGCCTCGGCCATGGCGCAGCTGCATGCGCAGGACAAGCACAGCGACGCCAAGCGCGACGATCAGGCCTTCAAGCTCTATCGTGACCGGCTCGCCGTGAAGGCACTGGCGACAAGCTATCGGCCGATGGCCATGAGCGGCGCCGTGGATGGCGTCGGCTTTTCGGGCGAATACCTCCTGCTTGAAGCGCTCAACATCCGTTCGGTGGGGCCCGGAATCGAGCTGGCCCCCGACGCCGAAGCGGACGATGGCCTGCTCGATCTTGCCATGGTGCCAGCGGATCGGCGCGAGGACTTCATCGACTACCTGACGGACAGGCTGCAGGGTGTCGATACGCCGGCGCCCGTGACGGTGCGCCGCGGACGCACCCTGACACTGGTCGCCAACAGGCATGATGCGCACATCGACGACCGCTTGTGGCGTGCCGCCGCCAGGCCGCCGGCGGTTTCGCCTGACGTTGAAATCAAGGCGCAGTCGCACGCGGTGACGGTCCTGACGCCCCGACGCCACGGCGATCGCGTCTCCAGACCGCAGACCGAAGCGACGCCGGTGATGGTCGAGGTCTGATAGCGGGCAGGCATCACACTGGAGCGATCACCAGTGTGTTGCGTAGTTGTGGCCGCAGTTCTGGCACACATTCTGATTGCCGCTATAGCCCGGGCAGGCACATGCCGAGCAGCGGCCATAGCCCTGCGCGACCGGCGTGTCACGATCGGTGGCGGCGGTTGCGCATTGCGGGCACACCGTGGCCGCGATCGGTGCCGTCACGGCGGTGAAGAGGTAGGGCAGGGCGCTGCGGCGCGTCAGAGGCTTGAGAATCGGAACCTCCCTCGTTTCGGTTCGAACAGCTTAGCGTCGGACACCGAAAGCGAGGGTGGGGCATCTCAGGGAATCGCGGGTCCTGACGGGACACGCTGGATCAGTTCCGTCGCTGCATCCGCGGGGCAAAAGCGCTCAATGCGTGCGTGGCCGCCGCCCGATGGGTTTGGCGTGCGCGACCCATCAGACGGGGCAGGGAACCTCTTCCTGGGCCGCCTCTGCAAACAAGGCGCCTGTCGTTTGTTCTTCCCTGCCGGCCGTGGTGTCGCCGTTGCTGGGGTAGGCGATGAAGATGACGTTCCCGGTGGGGGTGATGGCGGTGACGCGACGAACTTCGCCACTCCTGGTCTGGTAGCACTGGTTCACCAGGATTTTCGTGAACGGTATCGTCATGACAGTACTCCCTGCCCGTCGCGATAGCGCGACGACAGGGGTACAACGACCATCGCCGGCAGGCGTTGCAAGGCTAAGTCACAGCTTGTGAGTCACGCCTTGCCGGCTTTTTTTGCCGGATCGTGACTGTGATGGCTGTCGCGCTCGCCGCCGCCACCCGAAACCTTGCTGCGCGAGCGGTTCTGCGGCTCAGGCGCAGGCTTCTTGACGTCTGGCGGCGCCTTGGCGTTTTCGTGCGATGCACCCGGACCACCGTGGCGGATGCTGGCCGGCGTTTTGGTTGACGTGGGCATCGTTGCGCTCACCGATCCTGCTGATAGCCTTGGTTCCGGGTGTTCACCTTGATGTTGGCCTGTTGGCCCTGCTGCTCCGGCTTCTGGCCATCGTCGCGGGTGGTGGCAGCGTCGCGCGAGGAATTGCCGTCATCGCCGGTGCCCTTTTTGCTGCGGTTGGCGGCCGGCACGGGAGGCGGTTTCTTGGTCATGGAAGTCGTCCTTGCTCGAATGGTGCGTCGGCGCTCCTGTTTGCCCGGAATTTCTATTTGCCGAGATGCTGGCGGACATCCCGGACCATGGGTCCGACGGCCTGTACGGCCCGTCGCAGTTCGTCCGGTGAGACGCCCAGGGACTGCGCCCAGTCGCGTACTTCGTATTCCTGATCGAGGTTGATGCGCTGACGATCGGCAGCGCCGGTCTTGCTCTTGTCATCGGCCATGGTGGGTCTCCGGCTGTCAGCCGGAGAACGTGCTGCCTGCAGGTGAGTTCCCGCCGATCTCGGCCAGGCGTTTACGGAAGAGCCGGGCGTTCAGGAGCGTGGCGAAGCCGAACACCAGCTGCCGGTCGGAACGGACGATCCGGTAGCGCCCGAAGGTGAGCGATGCCGCAGCCTGTTTCAGGATCTCAAGCTGTGCCGGATCGCTGGCGATTTCATCGGGAATGTCGACGGTGGCTTCGTACAAGGCCGGCTCCGGATGTCGCCGTCGCGTCAGCGGGAGCGGTGACGGTGCAATAGCGGCAGACGCATCTGCGCCTCCGTGCGGGGGCTGGCGGCGACGCCGACCATGCCGTTCTTGAGCGACACGGTGCAGACCAGCCGCTGGCAGGCCTCGCTCACCAGCGGATTGATGCACCCCAGCAGCTCCTCGACCTGTCGCGCCGTGGTGAAGCGCACCTCATGCGAGGGGCGGCAATGGGTACACAGCAGACGTAACTCCTGACCGCCAGCGTAGAGCCCGCGCACCCGCAGCGGCTCGCCGCGTCGATCCATGAACAGGCGCGACGCGAAGCGCAGGGTGACCTTGGCGCCGGCGGCGGCGCAGTAGCCGCAGCGCAGCGGCACGTCCGACAGGCGGCGCTGTCCATACGCATCGACCAGGCCGCGCGGATCGATCTTGGAGAGGCGTCCGCAGGCGCCACAGGCGATGTCCACCATGGCGCCGCTGGCGGCGACCTCGTGGACCAGACGTGAGGCTTCGGTACTCATGGGTGGAACATAACAGGAACATTTGTCGCAGTCGAATCGCTCAACCGCTTGTGTCGGTATTCGGCCGTAGCCCTCAAAAGATTGATTGGGCGAGGAAAAGGGCCGCACGTTGCAGCAAAAAGAGAAGCCCGCCGCGGATGCGCCGGGGCGGGCAAGTCATGTTTGGGTAACCTAGAGAACCGGCTGGTACACCAGTACGCCGCGCATCAGCCGGCGATCGGACAATGAGTGCTGGTGCCCGTCACGACAAGCAAAGAGCGGTCCGATTTGGATGGAAGGGGGCTGTCATCCATCGCTACGCTCGGGATGGCGGGAACAACAGGCGCGCGCTGGCGGCCACACCGATCAGAAGCAGCGCCACTGCGATGAATGCGATGGGCAGGCTCGTCGCCTGCGCGCCCCAGCCGATCAGCACCGGGCCGGCCAGGATGCCGGCGTAGCCCAGTGTCGTCACCGCCGGCACCGCCGCGCTCTCGGGCATCGCTGTTTGCCTGCCGAGCGCGCTGTAGAGAACGGGCACCACGTTGGAGCAGCCGGCGCCGACCAGCGCATAGCCGGCCAGCGCTGCCTCCCACACCGGCACGACCGTGGCGAGCGCCAGTCCGGCGGCAGCACAGAGCGATCCCAGCACGACCACGCGCGTTCCGCCCAGCCGCTGCACGACGACGTCACCGCCGAGGCGGCCCGCCGTCATCGTGGCGGCGAAGGCCGCATAGCCGAGGCCGGCCTGTGCCGGTTCGACGCCGCGCAAGGTGGTGAGGAAGACCGCGCTCCAGTCGAGCATCGCGCCTTCGGTCAGGAACAGGATGAAGCACAGGATGGCGATCGTCAGCACCACGCCGTGCGGCAGGGCCAGGGCAGTGCCGCCATTGCCGCCGGTGGCCAGCAAGTGCGGTGCAGCCAGCAGCAGTGCGGCCAGGATCAGCACCGCCATGCATGCCGTCGCCGCCAGGGGTGACAGGCCCAGGCTCAGCAGTCCGCTCATGCCGCCGGCGCCGACGATGCCGCCCAGGCTGAACAGGCCATGGAAGCCCGACATCATCGGCCGCCGGCTGGCACGCTCGACGATGACGGCCTGGATGTTGGCCACGCAGTCCACCGCGCCCACGGCGGCACCGAAGCTGACCAGCGCCGCTGCCAGCAGCACGGGGCTTGCCAGCACGGCCAGCAGCGGCAGCATCAGGCACATCAGCACGGTGGCCGCGATCAGCACCGCCCGGCAACCGAAGCGCGCCGCGGCGACGCCGGCCAGCGGCATGGTGACAATCGAGCCGGCGCCGATGCAGAGCAGCAGCAGGCCCAGATCGCCAGCGTCGAGGTTGCCGCGCGCCTGCGCGAACGGCACCAGCGGCGCCCAGGCCGCGATGCCCAGCCCGGCGTTCAGGAAGACGAGGCGGGTCGACAATTGTTGCCGTGCCAGCGCCGGTGAAGCCAACGATGCAGGAACCGGCACGTGCGCGCAGGCCTTCGGTTGAACCAACGACCTCGACTATGTTGGGCGTGCCGCGGCTTTCACAAGCAAAAGAGACAGTGTCAGTCGCGTTTTACCGGCGCCGCAGATGCCATGGTCCGCACCGTCGCGGACAGGAGCATGCCCAGCACCACGCCGGCATTGAGGCACAGGAGGCAGAGCAACAGTGTCATGCCGCCGATGTAGAACGCACGCTGGCGCTTGTCGACGCCAAGACGGGCCAGAACGGACCAAGTGCGCTATGCTGCAGACAACGATGACACGGACCTGGTCTGTCGCGTGACAACAGCCCCCTCAAAGGACGCGGTGGTGATCCGCCTGGTGCGCCGCGAGGACCGCGCCGGCTGCATGCGGTTGTGGGGCGCCTACTACGGCGCCGGGGCGATCTGCGGCGGCCCACCGGGAGCGGCCGCTAGGCTGGAGCGTATTTTCGTCTCTCGATCGACGCTGTCATCCCGAGCGTAGCGAGGGATCTCCTGCGATGGACGCATGGTGCGCCATTCGCGGGAGATCCCTCGCTACGCTCGGGATGACAGGTGTGTCAGCGACCAGCGATTCCAGGCGCTAGTAGCTGCTGTAGTATGCCGGGTGATAGGGCTCACGGTAGTAGTAGTAGCTCGTCGACGGGTAATAAGACGGGTAATAATAGGCCGTCGACGGGTAGACAACCGTGCGCGCCGGCACCGGCGCATAAACGGCACGCTCTGTCGTTTCGGTGCGCACCGAGCACGCCGTGAGCGTCGCGCCCAGGACGATCGGCAGCATCACCAGCGATAATCGGACGGGTCTCATGGCCGCCTCCCATTCGGATCAAGCCGCATGGAAATAACGAGGCGGGTGCGGTGGATGTTGCAGGGCAATTCCGTGGCGCAGTGAAGGCACGATGCCTCAATTGTGAAGACGGTGCCGACACGTCCTCACCCCGTCGGGTGATGTGCGACCCCGGATCTCGACGTACCTTCGGCAGCACGTCCAGTGAAACGCCGCAGCACGCAGCACCGTGGCGCGGCATTCATCCGGGGAGGTCGCATGACATTGGCGGATGCGTCCTTGATGGTCTTCTCGGCCTTCAGCGGGGTACGCCTGATCTCGTACCTGCCCCAGATCGTGAGGGTCGCGCGCGACACTGACGGCGCGGCAGCGATCTCCTACACCACGTGGGCGCTGTGGACCGGCTGTCACGTATCGACCGGGATCTACGCGGCCATCAACCTCAGCGACCACCTGTTGGCCGCCGCCAGCGGCCTCTACGCCCTGTGCTGCGTGCTGGTGATCGCCCTGACGGCAGGCAAGCGCCACCGGCTTCGCGCCTGCCGCGAGAGCATTGGAACCGCATCGTCGCTGGCTCAGTGATGATGCGCCAGCGTCGGCGTCAGCAGGCCGATCGATGTCGTCAGGCGCGCGAGGTCGGCCTGCCGGCCGGTGCCGGTCTTGGCGAAGACCCGGCGCAGGTGCGTCTTGACGGTGTTCGTCGACAGCCCGAGATGGTCCGCGGTCTGCGGAACGGTCATTCCCGATGACGCCACGAGGGCGACCTTGGCCTCGGCCGCGGTCAGGCCGTAGGCGTTCATCAGCCAGGCGATGGGGGGCTTGGCGTTGTTGGCCGGATCAATGAAGAACAGCAGGGCAGCCGCGTCCGGCAGGCCCATGTCGGTAAACCGCTCCATATCCAGGCCGCGCACCGACGACACCAGGACCGTCAGCGGCCGGCCGTCTTCGGACCGCGGCAGGCTCATGGCGCCGCCGACCTTGCCGAGCAGTGCGGCGCGGATGAGGGTGTTCAGCTGCTGTGCCTGGCGCGTCCCATTCGCCTCGATCCGCACGGCGCGCAGGCGAAAGGCGCCCGATGTCGAATCGAGGCGCCGGGCGGCGGCGTTGGCGTAAAGGACCTGCGCGCGCCGATCGAGCAGAACGACACCGACGGCCAGATGATCCAGTACGTGATACTCCGCGCGCTGCAAGGCACGATAGGCATCGATACGAAAGCCGAGCGTGATGGAACGGCGCAGGTGCGGCATCAGGTCGTTGAGAAGTCGCTGTTCGCTGGCGCCGAACGGCCCTTGCCGCGCACTGCGGCAAAGGTTGAAGGCGGCGCGAAAGTCGGCCTTGGCGGCCAGCGCAATCATCGCGTTGTGCGCCAGGTCCTGCGGCGCCAGGACCTCATCGAAGAATGCGGTCGCGCGTAGCGACGCCAGGGGCACAACGTCGTCGGACAGGACGATGTGGCCCACGGGCTGGGGTTCCATGGCCTCGGACCATGGATTGCGCATGTGCCGCTCCTGGTAGACGCGGTTGCACGCAGGGTCCAGTCGGCCATTGTAGTCGAAGTAGACTCGGCTCGCCGTCATCGATTGGCCGAACAGCACGCCGCCCTGGCTGCGCGTCAGGTCGGCGATCTGGGTCAGAGCCAGCCGCCAGGCATCCGGCTCGGTCGCTGCATCGTAGATCAGGTCGAGGAGCTTTTCAGTCGGTCGCGTCGAGAGCATTGGTCCTCGCGATTCGCCCGGCCGAACGATAGGAAAGCCCGCGGGTGACGCGAAGCGGACATAGGGTGACAAATCAGGACATCCGCCGCGGTTGCCGCCGGCCTGACGTGTCCTATTGCGCCATGCGAGGGCAAACGCGGGCTGTCAGCGGACCAGCGCCAGCAGGGGGCGGCCGTCGCTACGCGCAGCGCCATCGAGATGGAAGCCCAGGCGGTCGACGAGCGCGCGAAATCCGCGTTCACCCCGCAGGCTGCTGAAGGCCGGGTCGATGAGGAGGTTCAACAGCGCCGATTGGCGGCGCTCGAAGGCCTGGCGCAGGTAATTGACCGCCGCCGCGGGGTCACCGGCGAGCGCCTCGGCTTGCGCCATTTCGTAGGCTGCCGATTTGCCGTCGCGATAGAGCTTCTTGCGCTCGGCCCGCATGGCTTGCGCCATGGCCGTTGGGCCGCCGCGCTCGAATGCGTCCTGGCCGGCCTGGCCGACCGCCTGGCCCGCCGCATCGCCGCGCAGGGACGCGACACGCAGCGAGGCCGTCAGGTAGGCCGCGTGATCGCCTTGCGCCAGGTGGATGACGGCGAGATAGGCCTGCGGCGGCAGGAAGTCGGGCGATGCCGCGGCAAGCTGCGTCAGCATGGCCATGGCCTCGGCGCGACGGCCGGCATGGAACAGGATCCGCCCCTTGTTGGCGAGCACCGAACGATGAACTGGATCCAGCGTCTGGGCTACGTCGATCTCGCTCAGCGCGTCCTGGAAGTGCCCCATGTGCAACAGGGCAAGCGCGTAGCGGTGATGGGCGTCCGACAACGCCGCATCGAGGTCCAGGGCGCGCCGGTAGGCGGCCAATGCCGCCGCGATGTCCCAGACGCCGTAGAACAGGACGTCGCCCAGCACGCAGTGCGCCTCCGGCAAGCTCGCGTCGAGTGCGATGGCACGCTCGACGGCGGTGCGGGCGCGGCCATAGGCCTCGTCATCCGACATCAGCGTGAACCGCCGCAGCTGCGTGTAGCACGTGGCCAGCCCGACGAAGCTGCCGGCGTCGTGCGGATCGATGGCGATGGCCTGCGTGAAATGATGCAGCGCGCGCTCGAAGCCCTCGGCCGTCTGCATGTTGAGATAGTACTTGCCGGCGAGATGGAGCTCGCGGGCCTGCGGATCGACCTGCCGCACGACGGCGGGGGAAGGCAGCAGTTGCGTGGCCGTGTCGACCGGCGAGGATTCCTCCTGCCGCAGCCAGGCGGTGAGTTCGCCGACGAAACCGAAGACCTTGGTGCCGCCGCGGCCCGGCACGCGCCGCACCGGCAGGCCGCGCGTCAATGCCCAGCGCTTGACCGTGCGTTCGTTGCGGTTGAAGAAGAAGGCGATCTCCTTCCATCCGTTGAGACGTCGATCAGCGCCGCCGGTGTCGGAGATCCCCATCGCCCCCTGTTTTCGCCGCCCTCTGGGCGCCGCTCACGATATGCGAAAAAGCCGGCCGGTACACGCCCTGCGCCGTGCAGATCGGTCACGATGTCAGGAGGCCCATTGGCGGCGCGGCGTCCTCTGGCCGGTCGGCGCCAAGTCATGGCACGATGCGCCGCGCCAATCTTGCCGCAACGACCGTACGAGACCTGATGACGCGCGAGACGACATTCGCTGCGAAGCTGAAGTGGTGGCGCGAGCACCAGGGGCTGTCGCAACTGGCGCTGGCCGGACGAGCCGGCGTGTCCCAGCGTCACCTGAGCTTCCTCGAGCTGGAGCGGGCCTCGCCCAGCCGAGAGATGGTCGACCGGCTGGCTGCCGCTCTGGGTATATCGCTGCGGGAGCATAATGCGCTGCTGCTGGCGGCCGGCTTCGCACCGCAGTGGCGCCAGCGCGATCTTGCCGCGCCGGACCTGGCCGAGGTGGCGAGCGCGCTGGACTACATGCTGGTGCAGCAGGAGCCGTACCCGGCCGTCGTGGTCGATCGTCACTGGAACCTGCTCAAGAGCAACGGCGGGGCGGTGCGCCTGGTCGAATTCCTCGTCGGCCCCATCGCGCCGGGCACCGCCATCAACCTCGCCGATGCGCTGGTGGGGCCCGACGTGCTGCGGCCCCACCTCGTCAACTGGTCCCAGGTCGTGCGCCATTTCATCCGCAGCGTCGAGGCCGATGCCGCCGCCGACGGCCTGGCCGAGACGGCCGCTCTGCTGGAGCGCCTGCTGGGGTACCGGGGCGTTCGCGCGGCGCTCTCCATGGCGTCGGACAAGGCCGACAACGGGCCGGTTCTGGCGATGCACTTCCGCAAGCGCGACACGTCGCTGCGCCTGTTCACCACCATCGCCACCTTGGGCACGCCGCAGGACGTCACGCTGCAGGAACTGCGCATCGAGTGCTTCTTCCCGATGGACGAAGAGACCGCCGGGCACCTGCGACGCTGGGCCGCCTGATCTCCTCTCCCGCTTGCGGGAGGGGTGTCCGGGGAAAAACCCTTCTCCCGCCTGCGCGCTATGGGTGGGCGATTCTCCGAATGGTGACGTCCGCTGTCGTCCTGAGCGAAGCGAAGGACCTGTTATGCCGTCGGTTTGCACGAACTGACCTCACTGAGGCACGTGCTTCATCGCCCGTTCCGTGCGTTTCGACGGTTCAACTGATCCTTCGCTTCGCTCAGGATGACAAAAACGACCGACTCCAAGATGTGTCTTCTCCGCATCGCCGGCGCGGGGAGAAGGGATACGGCGCAAGCGGGAGAGGGTCAGGAGGCCATTGTCATCGCATTTTAACATCCTAGCTCTAGCACACGGCTTACCTGTGCGTCGGCTGGAGCGGAACCATGAGCACACCCAACAAGCATGCCAACGGCAAGGATTGGCTCGAGGCCGAGCTCGCCGACACGCTGGACGAGGACTACGAGCTGGAGCTGTCCGAGCCGGCGCTGTCGTTGGAAATCGCCAAAATCTACAAGTCGGTCCATCCGCCGTCGATCGAGCGCCAGGACTATTTCCGCCATCTCCTCACGCTGCAATCGGAGCTGATCAAGCTGCAGTCCTGGGTGGCGCAGACCAAGTCCAAGGTCGTCGTGATCTTCGAGGGCCGCGATTCAGCCGGCAAGGGCGGCGTGATCAAGCGCATCACGCAGCGCCTCAACCCGCGTATCTGCCGTGTCGTGGCGTTGCCGGCACCGACCGACCGCGAACGCACGCAGTGGTACTTCCAGCGCTACGTGACGCACCTGCCGGCCGGCGGCGAGATCGTGCTGTTCGACCGTTCCTGGTACAACCGCGCCGGCGTCGAACGCGTCATGGGCTTCGCCACCCCGCAGCAGGTTGAGGAGTTCTTCAACGACGCACCTGCCTTCGAGCGCATGCTGGTACGGTCAGGAATCACCCTGATCAAGTACTGGTTCTCGATCACCGACGAGGAGCAGCAGCTGCGCTTCCTGATGCGCATCCACGATCCCATGAAGCAATGGAAGCTGAGCCCCATGGATCTGCAGTCGCGGGTGCGCTGGGAGGACTATACCAAGGCGAAGGAGGAGATGCTGGCCCGCACCAACATCCCCGAGGCACCCTGGTTCATCGTCGAGGCCAACGACAAGAAGCGCGCGCGCCTGAACTGCATCGACCATCTGCTGCAGCAGATCCCCTATACCGACGTGCCGCACGACGACATCACGCTGCCCGACCGCGTCTTCAATCCCAACTACGATCGCCAGGTCCTGCCGGCCGAGCTCTACGTGCCGCAGAAATACTGACGGCTCCCCCGGATCCCCGTCGCGAGCGGGCAGGCCGGCCGTGCGCTTCGCACGGTAGCTGCAAATAGGCGCGCCGACGCTATGTTACCGCTGTTAACCAATTCTTGGTCAGAACGGCGACAGACTTCCATGGCCACAATGTGATTACTTTCGTGCTGCCTGTCCGTGCGTGTAGGTATTGGCCGATACTGGGGACCGGGGGCGTATATGAGCAAAGCATTTCTTGTGAAACGGGGCTTTGAAGTGCGCTATCGGCACGTCTGGTACGGGGAGGGCGTGCGGGTCATCATCGACGAAGGCGACCATATCGAAGTGTTCGCCACCGGCTCGGACGGCCGGCCGGACCTTCAGCTCGGTCGCCACGGCTACGAAAACCTGAACCCGATCGCGCCACCCCGTGGGCTCCGGATAGACTCGACGCTGGACCTCAGCGCGATCGCCTGAGCGCCGATCCCGTCATCCGCATCAGGCAGGACGTCGACGCCTAGCGGCGATCCGCTGCGCGCGCCAGGCAGTCGTTGTAGGCGGACGTGCCGGGCTGGTAGCCGCGTGCCTGACAGCTCTCGGACGCGCCGGCCGGCGCCACGACCGTCTTTTCGCTGCGGACGGAACAAGCACCAATCAGCGTACACGCCAGCAGCACCACGCCAAGACGTTCCAGCATAGAAGCCTCCTGATCGACGTTCAGTCGTTCTTCCATCGGCAACGTCCAGTCGTGAGCAAGGTTGCCGCTGGTACCCGTCATCCCGAGCGCAGCGAGGGATCTCCCGCGAGCGACGCGTGGTGCGCCATTCGCGGGAGATCCCTCGCTGCGCTCGGGATGACAGCTGTGTCGGCCGTTCCGCCACCAATCGCTGTGGAACCGTCGCCGGGTGATGTCGTTCACCCGCGGGCGCCCGTGGGGCGCTGCAACCATGGCACGCATGAGACAGCGATGGCCGACACCAATCCAGACCGCCGACAGACGTCTCGCGGCCTCGAGCGCCGCGCGCTGATCACCGGCACAGCCGCTGTCACCGCAGCGCCGTCCATGCTCACGCGCGCTGACACCGCGGAGGCGCAGATGACGGAAAAACGGGGCGACGCCGTCGACGTCAGGCTTTCGATCAACGACAAGACGTACCGCCTGTCGCTCGACCCGCGCGCCAGCCTGCTTGACGCGCTGCGCGACCATGTCGGCCTGACGGGAACCAAGAAGGGCTGCGATCACGGCCAGTGCGGCGCCTGCACCGTCCACCTGGACGGCCAGCGCGTGCTCGCCTGCCTGATCTTCGCGGCCATGGCGCAAGGGCATGCCGTGACCACGATCGAGGGCTTGGCCGGACGCGATGGCGCGCTGCATCCCATGCAACGCGCCTTCATCGACCACGACGCCTTTCAGTGCGGCTACTGCACGCCGGGCCAGATCATGTCGGCCGTGGCCTGCGTGCGGGAGGGCCACGCCGGCACCGAGGCCGACATCCGCGAGTATATGAGCGGCAATCTCTGCCGTTGCGCCGCCTATCCCAACATCGTTGCCGCCGTCGCGCAGGCCAAACGCGAGATGGAGGGAGCCTGACATGCAGCCTTTCACCTATCAGCGCGCAACGAACGCCGACGACGCCGTACGTGCCGCCCACGCCAGGCCCGCCGCCAGCCAGTTCATCGCCGGCGGCACCAACCTGGCCGACTATATGAAGCTCGGCGTCCTGCGGCCCGAGCAGCTCGTCGACATCAATGCGCTGGCCGATACTGGCCACGGCCGCATCGAGGTGACGGAGCAGGGGCTGCGCCTGGGGGCGCTGGTGCGCATGGCGGAGGCACAGGCGCATCCGGCGATCCGCCGCGATTATCCCGTCATCAGCCAGGCGCTGATGCTGGGTGCCAGCCCGCAGATCCGCAACATGGCGAGCCTGGGCGGCAATATCCTGCAACGGACACGCTGCGAGTACTTCCGCGAGACATCCTGGCCCTGCAACAAGCGCGCTCCCGGCTCGGGCTGCGCCGCGCTGGAGGGCCTCAACCGGGAACATGCCGTGCTGGGCACCAGCGAGGCCTGCATCGCCACCTATCACGGCGATTTCGCGCAGGCGCTGATCGCGCTCGACGCCAGCGTTGAGACCGTGGGGCCGCGTGGCAAGCGCACCTTGCGGTTTGCCGAGCTGCATCGCCTGCCGGGCACGACGCCGCATGTCGAGACGGTGCTGGAGGCAGGCGAGCTGATCACGTTCATCACCGTCCCGGCCGGGCCGCACACGCGGCGCTCGCATTACCTCAAGATCCGCGACCGTGACTCCTATCAGTTCGCGCTGGCCGCCGCGGCGGTGGCGCTGCACATGGCGGGCGACGTCGTGCAGGACGCGCGCATCGCCCTGGGCGGCGTGGCCACGGCGCCGTGGCGCGCCCACGAGGCGGAAGCGGTGCTGCGCGGCAAGCCGCTCGACGAGGCGGCGGCACAGCAGGCGGCTGCGGTCGCCTTCGCCGATGCCAAAGGGCGTGCGCACAACAGCTTCAAGCTGGCCTTGGGGCCGCAGACGGTGGTGCGCGCATTGATGGAAGCCAAGACCATGCAGGTGTCGACATGAGCGCTGCAGCGCCCACACCCCGCGAGAACCAGGGACAGCCCACGCCACGCATCGACGGCCGCCTGAAGGTCACCGGCGGTGCCCGCTATGCCGCCGATTTCCCCCTCAACAACCTGGCGCACGCCGTGCTGGTCACCAGCGATATCGCGCGCGGCAAGGTCACGGTGCTGGGCCTCGACAAGGCATGGGCGGTGCCCGGCGTGCTGGACATCGTGAGCTACGGCGATGTCGATGGCATCCGCCGTCCCACCCACAGCAACACCAGCGCGACATCGCTGGCGCCGCTGCACGACAAGACGATCGCCCATGACGGGCAGATCATGGCTCTGGTCGTGGCGGATACGGTCGAGGCGGCAGAGGAGGCGGCCGACCTGGTGGTGGCCCAGTATGCGGCCGAACCGCCCAGTGCCTCGCTGCGATCGGCTGGCACGCAGACCGTGCCGGCGGCGGGTGTCAGCGAGATGTACCCGCAGGACCCCCAGGCCGGTGACATCGATGGTGCTCTTGCATCCTCGCCGGTGACCCTGCAGGCCGACTATTGGACCGCACCGCAGACCCATAATCCGATCGAGCTGTTTTCCACCACGTGCGTCTGGTCCGATGACCAGCTCACGCTCTACGAGCCGACCCAGAACGTGCATGGCTTCAAGGTCGAGATCG
>DATEIF010000700.1:0-3592 GCA_035279205.1 Vineibacter sp. | reverse complement strand
CACGCCAGGCAGCCAGTTCATGGTCGTCAAGCTGCCCAAGACCGGTTCGGTGGTCCTGACCAGCGACGTGGTCTACATGCAGGAGAGCCTGGAAAAGAACCTGATCCCGCCGATCCCCGGCACGCAGAGCCCGGGCGACATGTACAAGAGCTATGCTCGCATCCGGCACATCCGCGACGCGGAGAAAGCCCAGCTGTTCATCGCCCACGATGCCGAGCTCTTCAAGGCGACCAAGAAGGCGCCGGAGTTCTACGACTGAGCACAGGTTGGATCGAACGATGATGCGCGGCCCGGTCAACGCCGGGCCGCTGTCGTCTCGGGTTGATACCTGGCGATGAGCGAAGACATCAAAGGCCACAGCCTTCCCCCCGCAGGGGAAGATCAGCCCGCCGTGGTCGCCGAGGCGCTGACCAAGCGTTACGGTCCCGTCACCGCCCTGCAGGACCTGTCGCTGGAGATCCGGCGCGGCGAGGTCTTCGGGTTGCTGGGCCCCAACGGTTCGGGCAAGACGACCTTCATCCGCATGCTGGCCGGCTACCTGGCGCCGACGCGCGGCCGGCTGACGGTGTCGGGGTTGGACACGGTGCGCGACGCGTTGCCGGCCCGGCGCCGACTGGGCTACGTGCCGGAGGCGGCGCCGATCTACGGCCATATGCGGGTGCACGAGTTCCTGACGTTCATGGGGCGCCTGCGGGGAATCGCGCCGGCCGACGTGGGGCGGGCGGTCGACCGCGTCGTCGAGCGGCTGGCCCTGGGCGATGTCCTGCGCAAGCCGACGCGGGCCTTGTCGCGCGGCTATCGCCAGCGCGTCGCCATCGCCCAGGCGTTGATCCATGAGCCGGAAGTGGTGGTGCTCGACGAGCCGACCAATGGGCTCGACCCACGCCAGATCATCGAGGTGCGCGAACTGGTGCGCGCGCTTGGCGGCACCCACACCGTGATCATGAGCTCGCACATCCTGACCGAGGTGGCGCGGACCGCCGACCGGGTCGCGATCCTGCTCGGCGGCAGGCTGCTGGGCGTGCGCAGCGTCGCCGACACGCCCGACCTCGAAGACTGGTTCCTGTCGTTGACATGAGTGCGCTCGCCGTCCTCCTGCGCAAGGAACTGCACGCGACCTTCACGTCGCCGATCGGCTACGTGCTGGCGGCCGTGTTCCTGCTGGTGCTGGGCTACAGCTTCGCGCTCACCCTGTTCGCGACCAAGACGGCGAACCTGATCTACATCTTTCACCAGATGTACGTGCTGTCGATCCTGCTGGTGCCGGTGCTGATGATGCGCGCCTTCGCCGAGGAGCGGCGCGCCGACACGCTCGAGCTGCTGCTGACCGCGCCGGTGCGCGAAGTTTGGATCGTGCTCGCGAAGTTCCTGGCCGGATTGGCACTGGTGTACGGCATGTATGCCGGCTCGGTGGTCTACGCCGTGATCCTGGGACTCTACGGCGAGCCCGACTGGGGGCCGATCTACAGCAGCTACCTGGCGCTGATGCTGCATGGCGCGCTGCTGGTGGCGATCGGACTGATGACCTCCAGCCTGACCGAGAACCAGGTGGTGTCCGCCGCGCTGTCGCTCGGGTTGGCGCTGATGCTGTGGTTCGCCGACTCGGTGGCCTACCTGCTGCCGGCGCCGTTCGATTCGCTGGCCATCAACCTGTCGCTGATCGGCCACTTCCGGCCCATGGTGACGGGATCGGTGTTCGTCTCCGATATCGGCTACTTCGTGACGCTGGCGATGCTGGCGCTGTTCCTGACCACGCGCTGGCTGGCCGAGCGATGAGCGAGCATGCCGATGCCGCCCTGTGGCCGGGCGCCCTGTGGGTGCTGGGCATCGTCGTGGCGCTGGTCGCGCTGTTCGTGGCGGGCCTGCGCCTGCCGCCGACGCCGCACGGCTGGCGGCGGTGGAGCGGACGGGCGCTCACCGTGCTGGCGGCAACGGGTGTGGTGCTGGCGGCGAACGTCGCGCTCTACCGCAACGACCTGCACCTGGACCTGACGCGCGAGCGGGCCTTCACGCCGTCGCCCGAGGCAGCACGCGTCGTGGCGACGCTGCAACAGGATGTCGAGCTGGTCTATTTCTACCAGAAGGGCAACCCGGCGGCACGCCATGCGGTGGTGCTGATCGAGCTGTTGGCTCGACTCAATTCGCATCTGAAAGTGCGCACCATCGACCCCGACCAGAATCCAGCGGCGGCGAACCGTTATGGCGTGAAGCTCTACAACACCGCGCTGCTGATCAGCGACGGGCGGCGGCTGGAGGTGCCCACCACCGATGACCGCGAGATCGCGTTGGCGCTGCTGCGCGTCACGCGCGCCGATGCCAAGACGGTGTGCTTCGTCTCGGATCACGGCGAGTACGACATCGACAATTTCGAGTTCCACACCCATTTCGAAGGCACCCATTCACACAGCCACGACATCCAGGGCATGGCGGTGGTGCAGATGGAGCAGCACGGCATCGGCCGCCTGCGCCGGGCACTGGACAAGCTCGGCGTCAAGGTCCGCAAGATCACCGTCGCGGGTACCCGCGCCATCGACCAGGACTGCACCGTGGTCGTCGACGCCAACCCGCGCACGCAGCACGCGCCGTCGGAGGCCGAGGTGCTGGGCGCCTATCTGCGGCGCGGCGGCAGTGCGCTGTTTCTGTTCGAGCCCGACTACGGGATCGAGCCGCGCCTGGCGGCCATGCTGGGGACAGCAGGTGTCGCGGTCGACGACGGAGTCGTCGTCGACCCGGCCGAGCACTACTACACCGACGAGCAGATGATCGCGATCAAGAGCTATGCCCGTCATCCCGCGACGCGGTTCCTGGCGCTGACGTTCTTTCCCGGCATGCGTCCGGTGCGGCCGGTGCCGGGGCCTGGCGTGGCAAGCGGGGCGCTGTTTTCCAGTAGCGCGTCGAGCTATGTCGTGACCGACCGCCTGGCGGTCGAGCGTCAGGCAGCCGCCGCCCCGCGCGGCGCGCACGCACTGGCCGTCGCCAGCGAAGGCACGCTGCCCGGCGGCACGCGGCCGTTCCGGCTGCTGGTGGTGGGCGACGCCGATTTCATCAGCAACTCGTTCTTTCCCTACCTATCGAACGCCGACCTGGCGCTGGGCAGCATTGCCTGGTTGATGCGCGAGGAAAGCGCGCCCAGCATGAAGCCGCCGATCGAAGTGTTGCCGACGGTGGCGCTGACCAACGTCCAGATGCGCTGGATCTTCCTGCTGACGGTGATCGGCGTGCCGGGACTGGTCGTGCTGGCGGGAGCGGTGATGTGGTGGCGGCGTCGCTAGCAAAACGTGTAGCCTGGGTGGCGCTGGCGGCGGTGGCCGCCGGCTTCGTCGCTGTCCTCGCCATGCGCGGCGAGCGGCCGGAGGCGGGGCTGCAGCGGTTCGAGCCTAGCGGCTTCCTGGCCCAGCGCGAGCCGCAGGATGTCCGGGCGCTGGTCGTCGAAGCGGCTGGCCGCCAGTGGCGCTACCGACGGTCGCCTCACGGCGACTGGACGGCGGGCGAACCGTCGGTGGCGGTCATGCCCGATCTCGTCGCGCGCATCGAGCAGGCGCTGGAGCTGTTGCGCAACGCCAGGCCTGAGCGGCGCTTCACGGCCGATGAG
>DATEIF010000699.1:0-20239 GCA_035279205.1 Vineibacter sp. | reverse complement strand
TGCACGCCTCGGCGCGACGGTGGAGCAGGTCGCGCCGCCCGGTATACCCGAGCTCAGCGCCGCCAGCCGCAAGACACTCGCCAAGTTGTGCGCCCTGTTCGGGCTCGACGGCTTGGGCAGCGGCTTTCTGACCACCGCACTGCTCTCGTACTACTTCTTCGAGCGCTACGGCGTCAGCGAGGCGCTGATCGGCGCGTTGTTCTTCGGCGCGCGCCTCATGAACGCCGCGTCGCACCTGGCCGCCGCAAAGCTCGCAAGCCGCATCGGTTTGGTGAACACCATGGTGTTCACCCACCTGCCGGCCAACCTGTTTTTGATGCTGGCCCCGTTCGCGCCCAGCCTCGAGATCGCGCTGGCACTGTTGTTCCTGCGCAGCGCGCTGTCGTCGATGGACGTGGCGCCGCGCACGGCCCTGGTGCTGTCGCTGGTGCCGCCGGCGGAACGTGCCGCGGCGACCAGTGTGACGGCGGTGCCGCGCGCGCTTGCCGCAGCCGGCGCGCCGATCATCGCCGGTTGGCTGCTGGCGTCGTCGCCATTCGGGTGGGCGGTCGTGGTGGGCGGCGGCTTGAAGGCCGGCTACGATGTGCTGCTGCTGCTCGCCGGCAGGCGACTTGCCCGCGAGCGTGGCGCCGGTGATGTCACATGACCGCCAACAGGAGACGATGATGGCCAAGCCCAAAGCCAAACCCAAACCCGCCAACCCCAAGGTGTTCAAGAAGGGTCTCGAGATCCGCAAGGCCGTGCTGGGCAAGGAGTATGTCGAGAACTCGCTCGCCAACGCCGACGATTTCATGATGGCCTTCCAGGAGATCACCACCGAGTACTGTTGGGGCTACGTCTGGGGCCGCGACGGGCTCTCCAAGAAGACGCGCAGCATGCTGAACCTGGCCATGCTGGCGGCGCTCAACCGCGGACCCGAGCTGAAGCTGCACATCAACGGCGCACTGACCAACGGCGTCACCAAGGAGGAGATGAAGGAGATCTTCCTGCAGGTCGGCATCTATTGCGGCATCCCGGCGTGCCTCGATGCCTTCAAGACGGCCAAGGACGTCTTCAAGGACCGCGGCGTCTAGGCCGGCCATGAACGCGGCCCCGGCGTCGCCCGCCGACATCGTGATCCGCGCGGCGCAGGTCCACGAGGCCGAGGCGCTGACGGCGCTGTGCCGACGGTCCAAGCGTCACTGGGGCTACGACGACACCTTCATGGCGCGTTCGGCGCTGTCATTGGCAGTGCCGATCGATGCGATCGCCGAGACTCGCGTGCTGGTCGCCCACGGCGTCGACTCGGCCGCGATTCTGGGCATGGCCGAACTCAGTCCGGTCGCCGACGGCTTGATCGAGCTCGACAAGCTCTTCGTCGATCCGCCGGCGATCGGTCGCGGTGTCGGCGCGGTGTTGCTGAAGCACGCCATCGCCGTCGCACGCGAGCATGGTGCGCGCACGATGGTCATCCTGGCCGATCCCAACGCGGCGGTGTTCTACGAAAAAATGGGGGCCCGATTCCTGCGCATGGCGCCGTCCGATGCGATTCCCGGCCGCCAGCTGCCGCTCTATGCGCTCAACCTGATGGTGCCGACTACGCCTTCAGCTGCGCCACATACTCCGCCTCGATCTTGAGCGCGCGCTGCAACGCCGGACGAGCTTCCAGATGGGCAATGTACGTCGTGAACTCGGGACGGGTGGGCAGCAGCTTGGCGCTGACGCCGAAGCGCACCATCGAGCCCAGGATCACGTCGGCCGCCGTGAATTGCGGGCCCAGCACATAGGGTCCGCGGCGCAGTGCGCCGGCGAGATTGTCGATGACGGTCTCGTAACTGCCCCAGCTCGCCTGATACGCCGACACGTCCCACTTGTTGGCGCGCGCCATGACGGCAGGCTCGATGTTGCTGGCAGCGTAGAACAGCCATGTCAGATAGGCGGCGCGATCCGGCGCATCCACCGCCGGCGCCAGCTTGGCGTCAGGATAGCGGTCAGCGAGATAGGCGCAGATCGCCGCCGACTCCGCCACGGTGCGATCGCCATCGCGCAGCGCCGGCACCTTGCCAGCCGGATTGATTGCCAGGTACTCCGGCCGCTTCTGATCGCCCTTGCGGATGTCGATCAGCCGCAACGCATAGGGTTCGTCCAGTTCCTCCAGCATCCAGAGCCCGCGCGAGGCGCGGGTGAACGGCGCATAGTACAGGGTGAGCGGCCGAGCCATGACGGTGTTTCCGACAGATGGGATAAGTGGTGCGATATTCAAGATGTCGAAGGTGACGGAAGTATGGGCTGTGGGCTAGGTCCGCATCAGCCGATCGTACGAGGCGAGGCATCGAATCCTTTTCAGCCGAAGGTCTTGCGGAGTACCGTCAGGTAACGACAGAACAAGAAGATATGGAGGATGACGTCATGCTGATGAAGCGCAGGGGTTTGTTGGGGGCTGCGGCGGCGATGGCCGGTACAGCGGCCCTGCCGTCGGTGGCGCGGGCGCAGGCCTGGCCCGACAAGCCGATGACCTGGATCAATCCGTTTCCGGCCGGTGGCGGCACCGACGTGTTCGCGCGTCCGCTGGCGGCCAAGCTGACGGAAGCGCTGGGCCAGCAGGTGCTGATCGACAACAAGGGCGGTGCCGGCGGCACGGTGGGCGCGACGCAGGCGGCCAAGGCCAAGCCCGACGGCTATACGTTCTTCGTCGGCGCCATCCACCACACCATCGCACCCAGTATCTACAAGAAGCTGGACTACGACCTGGAAAAGGACTTCGTGCCGATCACCATGATCGCGCTGGTGCCGCAGGTGGTGTCGATCCATCCGCAGCGCATACCGGCGAACACGCTCAAGGAGTTCATCGACTACGCCAACGCCAACCCCGGCAGGATCAACTACGCCTCGCCTGGCGCCGGCACCGCGCATCACCTGGCCGGCGAGCTGTTCCAGATTCTGACCAAGATCAAGCTGACGCACGTGCCGTTCCGTGGCGCGGGTCCGGCGATGCAGGACCTGCTGGCCGGCCAGATCGACATGATGTTCGACGGCATGGGCACCTCGGCACAGCCGATCCGCACCGGCCGCCTCAAGGGCCTGGCGGTGGCGACGCGCGAACGGGTGGCGGCGTTTCCCGAGATCCCCACGGCGCTTGAGCTGGGCGTTTCCGGCTGGGAGGTCTCGACCTGGTACGGTGTGTGGGCCATCAAGGGCACGCCGGAACCGATCATCGAGCGCACGCATGCCGAGATCGTGAAGGCGCTGCAGCACCCTGATCTGCAGAAGATCTGGGCCGAGCAGTCGGCGCAGGTCGGTGGCGAATCGCGCGCCGACTTCACCAAGCGCATCCGCAGCGAGATCGAGAAATGGGCCAAGGTGAGCCAGGAAGCCGGCGTGAAGCTGGATTAGACGCTCTGTCATTCCGAGCGAAGCGAAGGATCTCCCGCGGGCGGAGACTCCATACCGAGGAGATGTCTCGCTGCGCTCGACATGACGGACTGGATTGACAGGTCACGATGATCACCTCTGCAACGGCATCATCCAAACCCGCAACCGTTCCGGCGTTGACCCTGGAGCGGGCGCTGCGGCGCGAGGTGCGCGGCGAGGTGATGTTCGACGCCGCATCACGCGGCCGCTACAGCACCGACGCCTCGATCTACCAGATCGATCCGGTCGGCATCGTGGTGCCGCGCGATGAAGCCGACCTCAAAATCATCGTCGACATCGCACGCGGTCTTGCGGTGCCGATCCTGCCGCGCGGCGCCGGCACCTCGCAGTGCGGTCAGACCGTGGGCGCGGCGCTGGTCGTCGACTGCAGCAAGTATCTGCGCGAGGTCGTGTCTTTCGACCGCGACCGCGCCGAGGTCACGGTGCAGCCCGGCCTGGTGCTCGATCGCCTCAACGCCTGGCTCAAACCGCACGGCCTCTGGTACCCGGTCGACGTCTCGACCGCGGCGCAGTGCACTCTGGGCGGCATGGCGGGCAACAACTCCTGTGGCTCGCGCTCGATCCGCTACGGCAACATGGTGCACAACGTCGCGGCGATCGACGCCATCCTCGCCGATGGCAGCGAAGCGACGTTCGGCCGCCTCGATGGCTCCGAAGGCGTCGTGGCGCGCCGCCTGGGCGACGCGGTGCGCGCATTGGCGGAGCGCGAGCGCGACGAGATCGAGCGACTGGTGCCCAAGGTGCTGCGCCGCGTCGGCGGCTACAACCTCGACATCTTCCATCCGCAAAGCGAGCTGCCCTACACCACCGACAACACGGTGAACCTGGCGCACCTGCTGGTCGGCAGCGAGGGCACGCTGGCGCTCACCAAGCGCCTGACGTTGAAGCTCTCGCCGCTGCCCCGGCACAAGGTGCTGGGCGTGGTGAACTTCCCGACCTTCCACAAGGCGATGGAAACGGCACAGCACATCGTGAGGCTGAAGCCGGTGACCGTGGAGCTGGTCGATCGCACCATGATCGAGTTGGCGCGTGCCAATCCGGCATTTCGCCCGGTGATCGACGATGCGCTGATCGGCGCGCCCGACGCGATCCTGCTGGTCGAGTTCACCGGTGACGACGAGGCCTCGCCGCGCCGCGACCTGAAGGCGCTGGTCGCGCTGATGGGTGATCTCGGCCTGCCGGGCAGTGTCGTGGAGATGACCGACGCCAAGCGCCAGTCGGCGCTGTGGGAGGTGCGCAAGGCCGGACTCAACATCATGATGTCGATGAAGGGCGATGGAAAGCCGGTGTCCTTCATCGAGGATTGCGCGGTGCCGCTGGAGCATCTGGCCGACTACACCGCGCGGCTTACCGACGTGTTCACCAGGCATGGCACGCGCGGCACCTGGTACGCGCATGCCTCGGTCGGCACCCTGCATGTGCGCCCGATCCTCGACATGCGCCGCGACGGTGCAGCCACGATGCGCGCCATCGCCGAGGAAGCGTCGGCACTGGTGCGCCAGTACAAGGGCGCCTACTCGGGCGAGCATGGTGACGGACTCGTGCGCAGCGAATGGGTGGCCTGGCAGTTCGGCCCGCGGCTCACACGCGCGTTCGAGGAGATCAAGGGCCTGTTCGATCCGCAGAATCTGCTCAATCCCGGCAAGATCGTCCGGCCCACCAGGATGGATCAGCGCGAGCTGTTCCGCTATCCGCCGGGGTATCAGAGTGTTGCGCTCAAGACCGCGCTCGACTGGTCGGCGTGGGATGTGCAGAACGATCCGCGCACCGAGGCGCTGACGGCGCCTGGCAGCGGCGGCGATCCGGCCGGCGGCCTCGGCAAGGCCGTCGAGATGTGCAACAACAACGGCCACTGCCGCAAGTTCGATGCCGGCACCATGTGCCCCAGCTACCGCGCCACGCGCGACGAGCAGCATCTGACCCGCGGCCGCGCCAACACGTTGCGCCTGGCGCTGTCGGGTCAGCTCGGCGCCGAGGCTTTCACATCGGAGGCGCTCTACGACACGCTGGATCTGTGCGTCTCGTGCAAGGGCTGCAAGCGCGATTGCCCGACCGGCGTCGACATGGCGCGCATGAAGATCGAGTTCCTGCACCACTATAAGGCGCGCCACGGCCACACGCTGAAGGACCGGCTGATCGCGCATCTGCCGCGCTATGCGCATTGGGGTGCCCGCCTGCCCTGGCTGTTCAATCTGCGCAATGCCCTGCCGGGCGCTGCGGCGCTGTCTGAACGGATGGTGGGCTTCTCCGCCCGCCGTTCGCTGCCGACTTGGCGCCGCGATACGTTCCTCGGCGGCCTGGCATTCCCCGGGGGTGGTGACGGCGCGATCCAACCGCAGAGCGAAGGGACAGTTGGCGAGGTCGTGCTGTTCGCCGACACCTTCAACAACGCCTTCGAGGCCGAGAACGCACACAGTGCGCTGGCGGTGCTGGAAGCGGCCGGATACACCGTCCATGTTGCATTACCCCGGGACGAAGAGCGCCGCTCGCGGCCGCTATGCTGCGGGCGCACCTATCTGGCGAGCGGCATGGTCGACGCGGCCAAGACCGAAGCCCGCCGCACCTTGGCGGCGCTGGAGCCCTTCGCAGCCCGCGGCGTGCCGATCGTCGGCCTCGAGCCATCGTGCCTGCTGACCTTGCGCGATGAATACACGGTCATGGGCCTGGGAACGGCGGCCGACCGTGTCGCGGCCAACAGCTTCCTGTTCGAGGAGTTCCTGGTGCGTGAGCACAAGGCGGCGCGCCTGAAGCTGGCGCTCAAGGCGTTGCCGCACAAGACCGCGCTGGTGCACGGCCATTGCCACCAGAAGGCGCTCGACGCCTTCACCCCGGTGCAGACGGTCCTGGGCTGGATCCCCGATCTCGTTGTGAAGCCGATCGACTCCAGCTGCTGCGGCATGGCGGGCGCGTTCGGCTACGAGGCCGCGCATTACGACGTGTCGATGGCGATGGCCGAGCTGTCGTTGTTGCCGGCCGTACGATCAGCCGATGCCGACACGCTGATCGTCGCCGACGGCACCAGCTGCCGGCATCAGATCCACGACGGTGCCGGGCGCGACGCCCTGCATGTGGCGCGCGTGCTGGCGCTGGCGCTGGCGCCCGCTAGCGCGTCGCATCGTTTGACGGAACCGCAAGCCGGGTCGGCCACCGCGTCATCCTGAGCGAAGCGAAGGATCTTGCGGTGTTGGTATCGGCATTCTTTGAGCGAACCACCGCAAGGTCTTTCGCTGCGCTCAGGACGACGGCGGCGGCTGACTCCAGCAAGCGATGAGCCGCTCTAGCGTGTCGCCGCCTGGGTGAAGCCGGGCCGTGGGATCAGGCCCATCAGGGTCTGGGTGACGCCGCCATCGACGATCACCTCCTCGCCGCTGATGTAGGCGGCGCGCTCGCTGGCCAGCCAGACCACGGCATCGGCGATGTCCTGCGGCGTGCCGACACGGCCCGTGGGCACCAGCTCGGCGCGCCGGCGGGCTGTGTCCTCGTGCTGGTAGAACGCCTCGGACATCGGCGTGCGGATCAGGCCCGGGCTGACAACGTTGCTGCGCACGCCGGATGCCCCCCACTCCGCCGCCAGCTGGCGCGAGAGCATGGCGACACCGGCCTTGGTGACGCTGTAGGCGCCACTCCACGGTTGCGGGTTGGTGGCCGCGATCGAGGCGATATGCACCAGCGCGCCGCGCTTGCGCGCCAGCATGGCGCGGCCGAAGACCTGGGCGCAGATGAAATAGCCGGTCAGGTTGACCGCGATGTTGGCGTTCCAGGCCTCCAGCGGCAGGCTGGCGAGCGCGCCAGGGCTCAGAAAGCCGGCGTTATTGGCCAGCACGTCGCACGGCCCCAGCGTCGCGGTCACGCGTTCGCTGGCGGCCTCGACGCTGGCCGCATCGGCGGTATCGCAGGCGACGGCCACCGTGCGGGTGCCCTTGGCCGCAAGAGCATCGGCTGTTGCCTGGCAGGTCTGGGTGTTCTTATCGAGCAGCGCCACCGCGGCGCCGGCGGTGGCGAAGGTGGCTGCAATGGCACTCCCAATGCCGCCACCGGCACCAGTGACGACACAAACACGCCCGCTCAAGCCGAGCCAGTTCGCCGCTTCAGGTGTGTCCGCCATGTGCTCCTCCGTCGGTATCAGCGTCCGTTCGAATGACCGTGACGGAGGTCGACAACTGGCGCAACCTCCGCGATGGGCAAGGACCGTCAGGGGAAGGCGAGCGATGAGTGAACCCGGTGCGACTGAAACGGCGGGCCTGATTGGTTCTACTGCCCGGATCGCGACCTGGAACGTGTGGGGGAATTTCGGCCCGTGGCGCGACAGGTACGCCGTGATCGACGCAGTGCTGCGTGACGCAAACCCGGATGTCATCTGCTTGCAGGAAGCGTGGCGTGACGACGATTACGATGCGGCGGAAGTGTTGGCTGCGAGCCTGGGATATGACCAGACATCGACCATCGAGTGGTTCGAGCCGCTGAAGTTGGCGTCGGGCACGGCCATCCTGTCGCGCTGGAAGATCGTGAAGAGCGAGGACCTCAGGCTGCCTCCGGAGGGCCGCGGTAGCGGCGCGGTCTTCCAGTTCGCGGAGCTTGCCGGGCCGCGTGGCGTGATCCTGGTCTTCAATGCGATGCTGGATTGGCGCCCGGATCAGAGCCACATCCGCCAGCGTCAGGTCGAGAAACTGTGCGGATGGATCCGGGAACATCGCGTCCGGGGCGCACCCATCGTGCTGTGCGGCGACTTCAACGCGGTACCCGACTCCGACGAGATCCGGATGCTCACGGGCAAATCCAAGCCGCCCACGCCCGGGCTGGTGTTCTACGATGCGTGGGACGCGATCCGGCCGGACGAGCGCGGTTTCACGTGGTCGAGCGCGAACGCCTACGCGAAGGCTTCTCCGCGATCCGACGGCCGGATCGACTACATATTTTCGGCTTGGGGCGGCGAGGCAGGCCGTGGTCAGCCCACGGCCTGCGGTCACCTGGGTGCCGCCGTCGACCGGATTGGATCCGATCATTTCGGCGTCTGGGCCGACCTCCGATACTAGCGCGACCGCCCGGCCCTACTGGTTCATCGCCGAGAAGAAGTCGGCGTTGTTCTTGCTGGTGCGCAGCTTGTCGAGCAGGAACTCGATGGCATCGACGGGGCCCATCGGCATCAGGATGCGGCGCAGGACCCACATCTTGCTCAAGGTGCCGCGGTCGACCAGCAGCTCCTCCTTGCGGGTGCCCGACTTGGTGATGTCGATGGCCGGGAAGGTGCGCTTGTCGGCCACCTTGCGGTCGAGAATGATCTCGCTGTTGCCGGTGCCCTTGAATTCTTCGAAGATCACCTCGTCCATGCGGCTGCCGGTGTCGATCAGCGCCGTCGAGATGATGGTGAGGCTGCCGCCCTCCTCGATGTTGCGGGCGGCACCGAAGAAGCGCTTGGGGCGCTGCAGGGCGTTGGCGTCGACACCGCCGGTCAGCACCTTGCCGGAGCTGGGCACCACGGTGTTGTAGGCGCGGCCCAGGCGGGTGATCGAGTCGAGCAGGATCACGACGTCCTTCTTGTGCTCGACCAGGCGCTTGGCCTTCTCGATCACCATCTCGGCCACCTGCACGTGGCGCGACGCCGGCTCGTCGAAGGTCGAGGAGATCACCTCGCCCTTCACGGTGCGCTGCATGTCGGTGACTTCCTCCGGCCGCTCGTCGATCAGCAGCACCATCAGGAAGCACTCGGGATTGTTCTGCGCCACCGCATGGGCGATGTTCTGCAGGATCATGGTCTTGCCGGTGCGCGGCGGCGCCACGATCAGCGCGCGCTGGCCCTTGCCGATCGGCGCGATGAGGTCGATCACGCGGGTGCTGATATCGACCGTTTGGGCCGGCGACGACTGCTTCTTGGCCGTCAGCGTGCCGCGCCGGCTGCTGCTGACCCGGCCGGCCGTCGATACCCGGGCGGAGCCGGCCTCTTCGGCCAGGGCCACGGCGGCGGCGTAGCCGGCGCCTTCCATCTCCAGGTGCAGCTTCTCGTCGGGGTAGAGCGGGGTGAGGTTGTCGAAGTTGATCCGATGGCGGACCGCGTCAGGGTCCTCGAAATTGATCAGGTTGATCTTGGTCAGGGCGAAATAGCGCTCGCCGTCCTTGGGCGCGCGGATCTCGCCGTCGACCGTGTCGCCGGTGCGCAGCCCATGGCGGCGGATCTGCGCCGGGCTGACGTAGATGTCATCCGGCCCCGGCAGGTAGTTCGATTCGATGGAGCGCAGGAAGCCGAAGCCGTCGGACAGCACTTCGACCACGCCGGAGCCGTAGATCGCCTGGTCGCTGTCGGCCATGCGCTTGAGGATGGCGAACATCAGCTCCTGGCGGCGGAGCGTGGAGGCACCTTCGATCTGTAGCTCCTCGGCGGCAGCCAGCAGTTCGGCGGGGGTCTTTTTCTTGAGGTCGTTGAGATTCATCTGAGTGTCTTGGGGAGTATCTGTAAGCGGGGCCCGGGCGGGCAGCGGCGATGGAAAATCGACCACCAGGCCGGATTTACGAGAAACGTCAGGAAGTTAGCCGCGGACGTCGGCCGTCTGGAGACGGCTTACCGGAGGAGTGTGACGCAGCGGTATCTGGCGCGACCCGGTGCTGCGCCACTCATCGGGGCACCCCGGTATCTGCGCCCTAGATAGCGACGGGTTCCCCGAATGTCAAAGGGCGACGGTGAATTTGGTTGCGTGTCCGGACGCGTTCTGTCGCATGGCAGACACGCTGCGCTGCCCCGTCGCGTCCGCCGGCACCGGCAGCAATAATTGCCGCGAGAATCGGGAGGAATGTCATGGACTTCACCGGAAAAGTTGCCCTGATCACGGGCGGCGGCAATGGAATCGGTCGCGCCACCGCACTGGCGTTTGCCGGCCGTGGCGCGAAAGTGATCGTCGTTGACCGCGATGCGGCCGGCGCCGAGGGCACCGCCGGCGCCATCCGCCAGCAGGGCGGCGACGCGCGATCCGTCGCCGCCGACGTCACCAGGTCCGCCGAGGTGCAGGCCTACGTCAAAGCAGCGCTCGACGCCCATGGCCGTATCGACTGCTTTTTCAACAATGCCGGCATTGAAGGCAAAGTACAGCCGACGGCCGAGTACGACGAGGCCATGTTCGACGCCGTCATCGGGGTCAACGTCAAGGGCGTGTTCCTCGGCCTGCGCCACGTGCTGCCGGTGATGTTGAAACAAAAGTCGGGCACGGTGGTGAACACGGCGTCGGTCGCCGGCCTGGTGGGGACGCCCGGGATGCCGGCCTATGTCGCCTCCAAGCATGCCGTGATCGGCCTGACCAAGACGGTCTCCGGCGAGGTGGCGCGCCACGGGATCCGGGTCAATGCCGTCTGTCCCGGTCCGGTCGATACCCGCATGATCCATGCGCTGGAAGCGCAGCTCAGTCCTGACGATCCCGGCAGCGCGAGCCAGCGTTACCAGGCCTCGCTGCCGACAGGCCGCTACACCACGCCGGAAGAAATCGCCAACGTCGTGCTGTTCCTGTCGTCGGACCTGTCGGGCAACGTGACCGGTGCGCAATGGGTCGTCGACGGCGGCCGCACCGCCACCGGCGGCGCCGCGACGCAGGCGATGCAGCGGTAGAGGCAGTCCCCTCGCTTTACGGTGTCCGAAGGGCGACGGGGGGCGGGTAGAGTAATTCCATGACGTTGTCCGCCACCCAGCGCCTCTACCTGCAGGATGATCACTGTTTCGACACGGACGCGACGGTGATCGCCGCGCGGGGAACCGAGTTGGCGTTCGACCGAACCTGCTTCTATCCCGGTGGCGGCGGCCAGCCACCGGACCAGGGACAGGTCACCTTTGACAGCGGTGCCGCGGTCGATATCGGTTCCGTCCAGGCCGACGCGGATGGCGTCCTATGGCATGAGTGCACTGCGGCGCCGCCGGCGGATGCTGTCGGCCGGCCGGTCCGGTTGGCGGTCGACCGCGAGCGGCGGCTGGCACTGGCGCGCTACCACACCGTGCTGCACGTGCTGAATACGATCGCCCTGCGTGACTATGGCGCCTGGATCACCGGGGTGCAGATCGGGGTCGACTACTCGCGGATCGATTTCAAATGGGACGGCTTCTCGTCGGCCCTGAGCGCGGCGCTGGAAGCCAAGGTCAACGCCGTCCTCGACGCCAACAGACCTCTCAGGTCATACACCATCACCGAGGATGAATTCCGCCGGCGTGAGGACCTGCTGCGGACCCTGGAGGTCAAGCCACCTGTCGTGAACGGCACGGTGCGCGTGGTCGAGATCGAAGGCTTCGATGCGCAGGCCTGCGGCGGCACGCATGTGCCGACGACATCCTATGTTGGCCGGTTCGCGATCTTTCGCGTCGAGAACAAGGGTCGCATCAACAAGCGGCTGTACGTGCGGCTCGATCGTCCCATCCTCAGCGTCAGCCCCAGCGGTGCGCGTGACCTTTTCTGGTGAAGCTGGAGAGTATCCCGATCACATAGAATCGGCGCTTCTCGTCGTCCTGAGCGAAGCGAAGGACCTTGCGGTGTGTCGTTCAAAGAATGACGGCGCCGACAATCAGCGGTGCCGATGTTTGATGCGAACACCGCAAGGTTGCGCTCTAGGCAATTCTATTCCGCCGCCGCTTTCTTGAGGTCCTTCGAGTAGGCGATGCTGACCGGCGCGTCGGCCTCGAACGGGCTCTTCAGGCCCAGCGTGTCGCCGAAGTCGCGCAGCGCCGGCAGGACCTCCTGGGCCAGCAGGCGGATGCAGGTCATCGAATCCTGGTGCGAGACGGCGCCGTCATTGGCCCAGATGGCCATGATGCTGGGCCGCGTCTCCTCCAGGATGCGCTTGAGCTTGGGGATCACCGTCTTGGGCGTGCCGGCGATGATCTGCATGTCCTCGAGCTGTTGCTCGAAGCTGGGCCGCCCGCGCGGGCTGATCGCGCGTCCGCTGGCGAACTCGACGAAGGCGCGCCGTTGCGTTGGCGAGAAATAGCCCGACGGGCTGCTCCACACGGGATGCGCCAGGCCGGTGAACTCGCCTTGCATCCACATGAACTGCCGGGCGTTCTCGATCGCCTTCTCCTCGGTCTCCGCCACGTGCACACGCTGCAGGTAGCCGCGGTTCTCCGGGCCGGCGGTGTAACCGGCCTCGGCGGCGGCCTTGTCGTAGGTCTCCCAGATCTTCTTGGTGGCCTCGATCGAGGTGTTGAGCGCGATGTAGGGATAGCGCTGCTGGGCCGACCAGATGATGGTCTCGCGGCTCACGACGCCGGGGATCCAGACGCGGGGGTAGGGCTTCTGCAGCGGCACCGCCCACGGGTTCACGACGCGATGCTGATAGTGCGTGCCTTCCCAGCGGAAGGGGCCGGGCTGGGTCCAGGCCTTGACGATCAGGTCATGCGCTTCCTCGAAGCGCTCGCGGTTGTAGGCCGGGTTGACGCCGGTGGCGAGCTGCTCCTGGCCGCCGCCGCGGACGAAGCCGGATACCAGGCGGCCCTTGGAGATCATGTCGATCATCGCCAGCTCTTCGGCCAGGCGGACCGGGTTCTCGGCCAGCGGCAGCGGATTGCCCAGCATCACCAGCTTCACCCGTTTGGTGACGCCGGCCAGCACGCTGGCGAAGATGTTGGCCTTGGCCTGCATGCAGAACGGCGCGTTGTGGTGCTCGTTCAGCATGATGCCGTCGAAGCCCATGTCCTCGGCGTGCACGTACTGCTCGATGTACTCGTTGTAGAGCCGGCTGCCGGCCATCGGATCGAAGTGCTTGTTGGAAAACGTCAGCGCCGTGGCGCCGAACCGCAGTCCCTCCTCTGAGGAATAGGCCGACATCGGCTGCTCGGTGAAGTACATCAGATGCATGGTGGACCTCCCATGGCCGACCGACGTCATCCCGGGCGAGGCACGGGATCCAGGTGCACGCTATTTCGCGGTCATGAATGCAGTGACGAGCTGCGCCAGCGCAGCCGGTTTCTCCATCTCGACGCAATGGCCGCACGCCTTGACGATTTCCAGCCGCGCGTCAGGCAGGCACGAGGCATAGAGGTGACCGGCGCTCAGCGGCACGACGCGATCGTCGTCACCCCACGCGACCAGGGACGGCACGCGCACGCTGCGCAGCAGGTGCGGCAGGGTCTGGCTGTACATGTAGGGCTTCCAGGCAATGCGGAAGCTCATCTCGCGGCAGATGTCCCATTGCTCGAGCTGGTCCGTGCTGGGCTCGGCGCCGTAGGCGGCCGCGAAGCCCTCGGCCGTGTGGAAGCCGGCGCGCGCATAGTCGATGTAGCTCAGCAGCGCCTGATCCAGGATGTCGCCGTCGGGCGGCTTCAGGCCCATGGCACCGACCAGTACCAGCCGCTTCGGGTCGCGCGGCGCCATGCTCGCCATCTCGGCGGCGATCCAGCCGCCGAAGCCGAGGCCCAGCAGCGACGCCTGCGGCAGATCGAGATCGGCCAGCAGGCAGCGGTACATGACGGCCACGTCACGCACGCTGCGCAGCCACTGCGGCCGTTCCGACCGGCCATAGCCTGGATGGTGCGGCACCACCACATCGAAGCGTTGCGCCAACGCATCGTAGAACGGCAGGCGCTCCAGCGTGCCGATGTCGTGATGCAGCACCACAAGCGGCGCACCACTGCCGGCACGCGCCACGTGCAGCTTCACGCCGGCCACTTCGACATGCTTATCCGACCACGCCGCCGCCATGTCGTTTCCCCAATTCTCTTTAGAAAAGAAACGCTCGCAGCGACGGCGCGGGGAGTCAATCGACGCCGGTTGCGGCTGGCGCAACCCTGTCAGAACGTCAGCGACGATGTTTTGCTACGAGTCGCGACTGTCATCCCGAGCGCAGCGAGGGATCACAGGTGTCTCAGCGACAGCGATTCCACGGACTAGGCATCGGTGATCACCGCGGTCGCTTCGATCTCGACCAGCAGGCCGGGCACGGCCAATGTCGAGATGCCGATCAGCGCCGATGCGCAGCGTGACTTCTTCACCCAGCGCGCCAGCTCGCTCGTGATGGCGCCGCCATCGCGGATGTCGGTGCAGTAGATGGTGAGCCGCGTGACGTGTTCCATCTTGGCGCCGGCCTGGCGCAGGGCGCGCGCGATCTTGCTCATGGTGATGCGCGTCTGTGCGCCGGCATCCTTGCCGCGCAGCCGCCCCTTGTTGTCGAGCGATGTCGTGCCGGCAACGAACACAAATGGTCCGGTCTTCACCGCGCGCACATACCAGCCGGCGATCTCGGTCCCATCGGGAAATTCTTCGCGTGTCATGGCAGTCCCCCTCGTTGGTAGAAGCGCGGCGAGAGCATCACAGATTGTTGCTTCTGTCATCCATCGCTGCGCTCGGCATGACGAAGCACGCTTGTCGCGCTGGCCGCCGCGTGGGAACGTCGCCGCCCGCGCGGAGGAAGCCATGTCGCTGGAGCTCTATCTCGCCTATCTCGTTGCCTGCATCCTGATCGCCATCATTCCCGGTCCGACCGTGGCACTGGTTGTCGCCAACAGCCTCACGCACGGCATGCGTGCGGGCCTGCTGAACGTTGCCGGCACGCAGCTGGCACTGGCGGTGATGATGGGCATCCTGGTCGTCGGGTTGGCCTCGATCGTCGAGACCATGGGCGTCTGGTTCGACTGGATCCGCTTGCTCGGCGCCGCCTACCTGGTCTGGCTCGGCTGGAAGCTGCTGCGCTCGTCCGGCGTCATCGAGGCCGGTGGCGCCACGCCACGCCCGCGCGGCGGCTTCTTCCTGCAGGGTTTCCTGGTGATGCTGAGCAACCCCAAGGTGCTGATCTTCTTCGGCGCCTTCATCCCGCAGTTCGTCAGTCCCGACGGCGACCAGGCCGGCCAGATCGCGCTGCTGGGCGTCACGGCGATGGCGGTCGCCCTGGTCTCCGACAGCGTCTATGCCGTCCTGACCGGGCGCGCACGCGCCCTGTTCTCGCGTCGCCGCGTGCGGCTGATGTCGCAGGTCAGCGGCGCCACCCTGATCGGCGGCGGCGTCTGGCTCGCGTTCACCCGCAGCCGGTAGATCACTATCACCCCGAGCGGCTTCAATTTCCTTTCCCCGGAGGGGGAAGGTGCCTCCAAAGGGGCGGATGGGGGAGATCCGAACGGATTCAGCGCATCGAATACAAATCGAATCCGTTGAAGCATCCCCCTTCCGGCGCCGCGCGCCACCTTCCCCCTCCGGGGGGAAAGGTCAACTAGCGCTCCTCCAGATACCGGTGGATCGCCGTGTGATCGGTATCGCGACCGAGCTTTTGTAGCGCCTCGGTCCACACGACCGCCATGTCGCGCATCGTGTCGGCGCGCACGCCCATCTGGCCGGCAAGCTCCGCCGCCGTCGCGAGGTCCTTGGCCATCAGCGCCAAAGCGAAACCGGCGGCGTAGTTGCGCGGGATCACGAACGGCTTGGCTTTCACCTGCGTGCTGTTGCTCATGCCGCTGGAGGCGTTGAACACGTCGACCATGACCGAAGGATCAAGGCCGAACTTCTCGCCGACAATCAGTGCTTCGCACATCGACAGCAGGCTGGTGGCGGAGAGATAGTTGTTGAGCGCCTTCACCGCATGCCCTGAGCCGACAGCGCCGGCGTGAAACACGGTCTTGCCCATCGCTTGCAGCAAGGGTCGGCACTGCTCGACATCCTCGGCCGTGCCGCCGGCCATGATCGCTAGCGAACCATCGATGGCACGCCGTACGCCGCCCGAGACCGGTGCATCGATGCAGCGCAGTCCGCGCGCGGCGAGGTCGCTCGCCAACGCGCGGGTGCCCGTGGGCGCGCTTGATGACATGTCGATCACCACGCGATCGCGCGCCAGGCCGCCGGCGACAGGCTCCGGTCCGTCGAGCACGGCCTGCCGCACGATCTTGCCGTCCGGCAGCATGGTGATGACAGCATCGGCGCCATCCGCTGCCGCCTTGGCGGACGCGGTCGCCGACGCCGTCGGGTGAGCACCGACGAAGTCCGATATCGCCTGCTGCGAGGCGTCGTAGACGCGCAAGCGGTAGCCGGCCGCGACGAGATGAGCCGCCATCGGCTTGCCCATCATGCCCAGCCCAATGAAAGCGATCGTGGCCGGTGGCGTCAAAGATGGAGCCATGGCGCTATTTCTCGTCGAAGACGTCTTTGGCCACGGTCGCCGCCGACATCGCGGTCGGCCAGCCGGAATAGAACGCCAGATGGGTGATCAGCTCGACGATCTCATCCTGCGTCACGCCGTTGGTCTGGGCGCGCACGAGATGGCCGCGCAACTGCTCGGTGCGATTGAGCGCCACCAGCGTAGCGACGGTGATCAGACTGCGGTCGCGCTTGGAGAGGCCGGGACGTTCCCAGACATCGCCGAACAGCACCTTCTCGGTGAGATCGACCAGTTTGGGTGCGACCGATCCGAGCCGGTCACGGGCTGACGGCAGAGGCTTGGCCATGGCGGGTCTCCATGCGCTGGGTTGTCAAGATGCGGCAAGTGTAGCATTGAAGGCATCGATGAGAATGATTGCCCCCATCGGCATCTGCATCGCTGTGCTGTTGTCTTGCATGGCGCCCGCGGCAGTTCGCGCGCAAACCGCATCCGATCCGGCCCTGGCGGCCATCGTCAAGCATCCCAAGGTGGCAGCTCGCCTCAAGGCGTCAACAGCGCGACTGGCCTGGATGGCGGCGCCTGATGATGGCGGTCGCGCCTGCTACAAGCTGGCGGAAAACCAGCCGACGCACATGGTGACGATCGCGCATTACTGCTTCGATCGTCGCACCGCGGCCGTTCTTGAATACGATGTGGCGAGCGACAGCTACATCGAACCGCGGTGACAGCGCGTGTCCAGGCAGATGATCGCGCGGTGGCAGGACTGGTCGGGCAAGGGACTGGAGCACGCCGTCCTTGATCTTGGTGCCGACGGCATCGCCGTGTCTTCCATCGTGCTGGCCATGGCGGACGATCGTCCGTTCGTCGTGCAGTATGAACTGCGCTGTGATCCCCAATGGCGTCTGCGCGAGGCCCGCATCATGCTTTCTGGCGCGCAGCGGGCGCTCGAGTTGCGCAGCGATGGTGCCGGCCGTTGGACCGATGGCGACGGCGCGGCGCTGCCGCAGCTCGCCGGCACGATCGACATCGATATCTCCGTGACGCCGTTGACCAACACGTTGCCGATTCGTCGGCTGGAATGGACGGCTGATCGCGCTGCCGCGCTGCGCATGGCCTATGTGCTGCTGCCCGATCTGACCGTGACGGCCGACCCGCAGCGCTACACCTGCCTGGAGCCGCAAAGGCGCTTTCGCTACGAGTCGCTGGACAGCGATTTCACGCGTGACATCGAGATCGACGCCGACGGTCTCGTGGTGACCTATCCCGGGCTGTTCCGGCGCGTTCTTTAGCGAGGGACAGAGGCTTTCCCGGCGCACCGGTCATCAGTGATGTGCCGGCAGCAGTGGTCGTTTGAGGCGAAGCGCCGCCGGTCCCCTCTCGACAAAAACGGTGCGGCGAGTCAGGAACAGCGTGGACGCCTGACCCCGGAGAATGCCCATGGCACGCTTGAACGCGCACCCCAGCGGCCGGCACTTCCTGCAGATTCCCGGCCCGACCAATGTGCCCGATCGCATTCTGCGGGCAATGGACCATCCCACCATCGACCACCGTGGTCCTGAGTTCCAGGCGCTGGCCAAGCAGGTGCTGGCCGGGTTGCGGCCGGTCTTTCAGACCGAGGGCGCTGTCGTCATCTACCCGTCCTCGGGCACGGGCGCGTGGGAAGCGGCGCTGGTCAACACGCTCTCACCGGGCGATGCCGTCCTGATGGTCGAGACCGGCCATTTCGCTGCCCTGTGGAAGAAGCTTGCCGACCGCCTGGGGCTGAAGCCCGAGTTCCTGCCAGGCGACTGGCGGCGCGGTGTCGATGCCGCCCAGGTCGAGCAGCGGCTGCGCGATGATACGGGTCGGACGCTCAAGGCCGTCTGTGTCGTGCACAACGAGACGTCGACCGGCGTCACCTCCGACATCGCCGCCGTGCGCCGCGCCATCGATGCTGCCGGCCATCCGGCGCTGCTGATGGTCGACACGATCTCGTCCCTGGGCTCGATCGATTATCGCCATGACGCCTGGGGTGTCGATGTCACGGTGGCGGGTTCGCAAAAGGGGCTGATGTTGCCGCCGGGGTTGTCGTTCAACGCCATCAGCGACAAGGCGCTGGCGGCGGGCAAGTCCGCGCGGCTGCCGCGATCCTATTGGGCGTGGGATGAGATGCTGGCAGCCAATGCCAATGGCTGGTTTCCCTTCACGCCCGCCACCAACCTGCTCTACGGCCTGGCCGAGGCCATCGACATGCTGATGGACGAGGGGCTGGCGGCGGTCTTCGCGCGTCACACCCGCCACGGCGAGGCGACACGGGCAGCGGTCAAGGCCTGGGGCTTGGAACTGTTGTGCCTCAACCCCGCTGAGTACAGCCAGTCGCTGACTGCGGTGGTGATGCCGGCCGGCCATGATGCCGATGCCTTCCGCAAGATCGTGCTGCAGCACTTCAACATGTCGTTGGGCCAGGGTCTGACCAAGGTCGCCGGCAAGGTCTTCCGCATCGGCCATCTCGGGGACTTCAATGACCTGACCCTGGTCGGGACGCTGGGCGGCGTGGAGATGGGGCTGGCGTTGGCCGGCGTGCCGCATCGCCAGGGTGGCGTGCAGGCTGCGATGGAGTCGCTGCGCGCCACCGCATCGAATGCCGCCGCCGTGCGTCGCGCCGCCGAGTAGAGTCCCGGTATATTCGCCGTCCGCGAATATCGTTTCGTTTCACGCAATCGTGGCTGAAACGTCGCGCTGACGAACGCGCGACCACTCCCTATGTTCGGCGGCGTGGGTCCGACAAGGCCCTGTCCCGGTCGTGGGATTTCGCCATGTCATGCCCCGATCCTGAAACCGCAACCTCCTTGTAACCCATTGATGTCAAGCCCAAAACGGCCTTTCGCGGCGCTTTTTTGGTCGCCACGTCCGGATTCTTCGTGCCATAGTCTGGCCGCAAAACCGGTCGTCGGACAGGTGTTGGGGATCCGAATGGCCGCGGGGAGAGGTAGCGTATGACCGGAACCGACCGGGCCAGGCGCGTGCTGATCTACAGCCACGACAGCTTCGGACTGGGCCACCTGAGCCGCTGTCGCACGATCGCCAACGCGCTGGTCGCGGCTGACGATGACCTGTCCGTGCTGATCCTGTCGGGCTCGCCGATCATCGGCAGCTTCGACTTCAAGGCCCGGGTCGATTTCGTGCGCGTGCCCGGCGTGGTCAAGCAACAGGACGGCGAGTACGAGGCGCTGAACCTGAACATCGGCATCGAGCGCACCCTGGAGATGCGCGCGGCGCTGATCCGGCGCACCGCCGAGATTTTCGACCCCGACCTGTTCATCGTCGACAAGGAGCCGCTGGGATTGCGCGGCGAGGTGGCCGCGACGCTGCGCATGCTGAAGGAGCGCGGCAAGCCCCTGGTGCTGGGCCTGCGCGACGTCATGGACGAGCCGGCGCTGTTGGCGCCGGAATGGAAACGCAAGAACGTCCTGCCGGCCCTGCGCGATCTCTACGACGACATCTGGATCTATGGCCTGCCGCAGCTCAACGATCCGCTGGCCGGCATCGCGCTGCCCAAATCGGTCAAGCGCAAGGTGGTCTATACCGGCTATCTGCGGCGTGACCTGCCCACCGAGTCAGGCCTGCCGGCCGTGGTGCGCGGCCTCGACCGGCCGTACATCCTGGTCACGCCCGGCGGCGGTGGCGACGGCGAATTGCTGGTCGACTGGGTGCTGCGCGCCTACGAGCACGACGCCAAGATCCCGTACGCGGCGGTCATCGTCTTCGGCCCCTTCATGGCGCCGGAAGTCCGCGAAGGCTTCCGCCA
>DATEIF010000698.1:0-7697 GCA_035279205.1 Vineibacter sp. | reverse complement strand
GTCGATGTCGGGCAGGCCCAGATCGAGCAGCACCAGGTCAATCTGGTGGTGGCGCAGCATGGCCTGCGCTTCCTTGGCCGTGGCGGCCTCGACGACGCGGTAGTCCTGCGCCAGCAGCGTCGTGCGCAGCAGGCGACGGATCGGCGGCTCGTCGTCGACGATCAGGATGGCGGCGCTGTCGCCGGTCATGGCAGCGCCCTCCTCCCCAGCGCCGCTGGGGAGGTGCCCCCGAAGGGGGCGGAGGGGAGGCGACGAGGTCTTGATAACAGGGACCACGTCGGCTCCCCCTCCGGCCTTCGGCCACCTCCCCCACTGCGTGGGGGAGGGAAGACAGCCGCGCTCATGCCGTCACCGCCGCCGGAAACGTGATCACGAACTCGGCGCCGGAGCGGTCGCTGCGGTTGCGGGCGATGATGCGGCCGCCCTGGGCCTCGATGAAGCCCTTGGCAATGGCAAGGCCCAGGCCGGTGCCGGCGCGCCGGCGATCACCTTCGTTGGATCGATAGAATTTCTCGAACACGTGCGGCAGATCCTCGGCAGCCAGGCCCGGTCCTTCGTCGCGCACCGACAAAACCACGTTGCCGGCTTCGGCGCGCGCCGACAGGTCGATGACCGTGCCGGACGGCGTATATTTGGCAGCATTGTCGAGCAGATTGAACAGCGCCTGTTCGCCCAGCACGAAATCGATGTCCACCGGCGGCAGGTCCGGTGCGATCGCCGTGACGACGCGGTGGTCGCGCAGCAGCGGCCCGGCGCGACGCAAGGTCGTGGCCACCAGATCGGTCACGTCGGCCGGCTCGCGCTTCACGCTGACGGCACCGGCATCCAGGCGCGTCATATCGAGCAGGTTGCCGACGAAGCGGTTCAGCCGCTCGGACTCGTCCTGCGCCGTGGCCAGCAATTCATCGCGGGTGGCCGGATCGTAGCGATCGCCGTAGCTGCGCAGGCTGGAAATGGCGCCCAGGATCGACGCCAATGGCGTGCGCAGATCGTGTGACACTGAGGTCAGCATCGCCGAGCGCAGCCGCTCGCGCTCGGCGCCCAGCCGTGCGGCGTCGATGTCGCGCGCCAGGATCACGCGCTCGATCGCCACCGCCGCCTGATCGCCCAGCGCATCGAGCAGGCGACGCTGGTCCGGCGTCAGCGCATCGTCGTTCTCACGGTTGGTGACGCCCAGCACCGCGATCTTGCCGCGCGCCGTCCTGAGCGGCACGAACAGACGGCGCGCGCCCGGCAACGAATCGCTGCCCTTGCCGGTGGGCTGGTCGTGATCCCAGCACCACAGCGCCGCCGCGAGGTCGGCATCCTCCAACGTGTCTTCGGGCGGGTAGGCGGCCTTGATATCGAGGCTGATCCGCCCCGACGGATCGTGTTCGGGCATCAGCACGACAACCTCGACCCGCACCATGCGCGCGATCTGCGCCACGACGGTCCACAACAGGTCGTCGAGATCGGCCAGCCCGACGATCTTGCGGCTGAAGCCATAGAGCTCGGCCGTGGTCTGGGCTTCGCGCCGCGCCGCCAGCGAGCGCGAGCGCGAGCGCGTGGCAAGCGCACTGGTGAAGACGGCCACCAGCAGGAAGAAGAACAGCGCAACGACATTGCCCGGGTCGGTGATGGTGAATTCGTAGAGCGGCGGCAGGAAGAAGAAGTTGTAGGCCGCCGCACCCAGCGCCGCCGCCCACACCGACGGCCAGATGCCGTGCCGCGCCGCGGCCAGCAGCACCGGCACGACGAACACCAGGGATATGTTGCCGAGATTGACCAGGCGATCGATGGCGACACCGATGCCGCCGGCGATCACCACGCCCAATGATGCCTCGACATAGGCCCAGGTCGGCGCCCGCTCGGCGAGCCAGCCGGCCCACATCGAGTCACCAGCGGTCTGTGTCGAGGCCACGACCTCGACGGCGATGCCACCCGCCGTTCGCACCAGGTCGTCGACCACGGAGCCATGCAGCAGCTCGAACCACGCCGAGCGATGGGATTTACCGACAACGATGCGCGTCACGTTGCGCTCGCGGGCAAAGGCCAGCACGTCCTCGGCGATGCGCCGACCGGGCAGGGTGGCGGCCTCGGCGCCCAGCCGCTCGGCTAGGCGCATCGTCTCGGCCAGGCGATCGCGTTCCACATCGGTGAGCGAGGCATGCCGGTCGGTCTCGACATAGAGCGCCAGCAAGGGCGCCCGCAGGCTGTCGGCCGTGCGCTTGGCGGCGCGCACGACGTTCTCGGCGTCGGCCGAGGGATCGACACACACCAGTACGCGCTCACCGGCAGCCCATGGGCCGGCGATGGCATGCTCGCGCATGTAGCTGCGCATCTGCTCGTCGACGCGCTCGGCCGTGCGCCGCAGCGCCAGCTCGCGCAGCGCCGTCAGGTTGCCCGGCGAGAAATAGTGCTTCAGCGCCCGCTCGGCTGCCTCGCGCACATAGACCTTGCCCTCGCCCAGCCGCTTGATCAGGTCCTCGGGCGTGAGGTCGATGACCTCGACGCTGTCGGCGGCATCGACAATGGAATCCGGCACCGTCTCACGCACGCGGATACGCGTGATGCGCGCCACGATGTCGTTAAGGCTTTCGACATGCTGGATGTTGAGCGTCGTGTAGACGTCGATGCCTGCCGTGAGCAGCTCGAGCACGTCGAGATAGCGCTTGGGATGCCGGCTGCCCGGTGCGTTGGTATGCGCGAGCTCGTCGACCAGCACCAGCGACGGGCGCCGTTTCAGGATGGCGTCGATATCCATCTCGGCAAGCGTGCGGCCCTTGTAGTCGATGGGTCGTCGCGCGATGACCTCCAGGCCTTCGATCAGCGCCGCGGTCTCGGCGCGACCATGCGTCTCGACCACACCGACCACGACATCGGCGCCTTCCGCCAGGCGTTGCCGGGCGGCGGTCAGCATTTCGTAGGTCTTGCCCACCCCCGGCGCCGCGCCCAGGAAGATCTTCAGCTTGCCGCGAAGTTCGCGGTTGGCCGCCGCCAGCAGCGCCTCGGGCGAGGGGCGATCGTCGGTGCGTTCAGCGGTCAGGGCAGCCATGGATTACATCGTCTAGCGAGCATGCTGTGCCCTGTCATCAACCCACCACAGGCACCTGCGGAAATTGCGCAAACCCGCCACGCGTCCCCGGGGACAAAATCGCTTCAGCGAAACGCGTGACAACAATGACAACAATGACAACAACCCGCCGGGTTGCATCCCATGAGACAAGGAAATGCCGTGCATCAGTGTTGATAGCGGAAATTGCGGAAACGCACCGGCATCCATCTGCCTACAAAGCACCTCCGTGGACCGTGAAACAACAATGGGTGTCGCGCGGACGAGCAGACACCCGCGCACGGCCGATCGGCAGCACGCTGTCACAGGCCTTATATATAATTCTTGATAAGAGAACAAGTATTTTTTGGTACTCTCGTTCAATATCGCAAGCTCGAGCCGAGCGTGGCGAGCGCGGTCCAATACGCAGCCAGGTCGAGGGATGAAATGCGGTGCGGATCGCGCAGCAAGGACGCGGCCTTGATGCTGGCGTCATCACCTTGCTCCGACAGCCGCCGGACGTGCAGCAACATGCCGCCGTGAAGCACGAGATAGAGCAGCGCGACGGCGAGCAGGAAATCATGTGCGCGGGCAGGATCACGCGCCACGCCGCCGCTGGGCGCGAGCGCAACGAGGGTCATCAATGCCGTCAGGATGACGGTTCGGACGTTCGACATCCGAAGCCACTGACGCCGTGCGCTGTCGGGTCTCATGGGTGCGTTCGACCACGTCGCCCCGAATACAACGAAGGACCCCGCGGCGGGGCGATCAGTCCGTCATGTCGAGCGCAGCAAGACATCCTGGAAAGGGAGTCTCCGTTTCCGAAAGATCCCGCGCCGCGCTCGGGCTAACCGCTCGGTCGTCCCACCGCAGGAACGAAGCATCACGCGGCGAAGCCGACGTAGGGCACCTCCTGCCACACCGGCGGCATGACGGCGGCCACACGACGCACCTCGAGTTCCTCGACGGCCATCACGGGCTCCAGCGCGGCAGCCAATCGCACGTCGGCTTCCGGACTGAGCGGCGTGAGCGGTAGGCGCAGCTCGTCGGCGATCAAGCCGAGGCGATGCAGTGCGCGCTTCACCGGAATCGGGTTGCTCTCCAGGAACAGGGCCGCATGCAGCGGCGCCAAGGTCTGCGCGGCGCTGCGCAGGGTCACGAGATCAGCCGTATCCCAGGCGTGATGCAGGGCCGCGCACAGCGCCGGCGCCACATTGGCCGTCACCGAAATGCAGCCATGACCGCCGGCCAGGCGAAAATCGGCCTGGGTCGCGTCATCGCCGGACAGCAGCAGGAAATCGTCGCCGAGCAGGCGCAACAGGCGGCCGGGCCGCCGGAGATCGGCGGTGGCGTCCTTCAGGCCGATCACGCGCGGCAACTCGGCCAGGCGGCGCACGGTCTCGTCATGTAGCGCGAGCGCCGTGCGCGAGGGTACGTCGTAGAGCACGATCGGCAGGCCGACGGCGTCATGAATGGCACGAACATGCCGGATCACGCCCTCCTGCGTCGGGCGCAGATAATAGGGTGTGACGCACAGCAGCGCCGAAGCACCAGCACGCTCTGCCTGCTGGGCAAGGGCGATGGACGCCGCCGTGCTGCACGTGCCGGCGCCGGCAATGACCGGCACGCGACCATCGGCCGTGGCGACAGCGATCTCGATCAGCTGCCGATGCTCATTTGCCGTCAGCAGCGGCGCCTCGCCCGTCGTGCCGCAGGGCACCAGCGCCGACGTGCCGCGATCGATCTGCCGGGCGCACAAGGCCGCGAACGCTTTCTCATCGATTCGATCGCCGCGCAGCGGCGTCACCAGCGCGGCGATCGAGCCGCCCAGCTTCAGGTGTTGCGTGTTCATGGGGAACTCCTGTGTAGAGATCCTTCCCTCGGAGGGGGAATGAAAGCTCAAGCAGCGCGCGCCAGCGCCGGCACACGCATGGCAACCAGGATGAGGTGACTGCTGCTGTCGCCAATCGAGGCGATGCAGAGACCGAACGCCGCAATCTGGCGCTGCACGGCGGCAAGACCGCCGGCCCGCGCCAACGCCGTGACGTCCAGCACGATGCGCCCCTGCGGACTCAGGCGATGACAGGCCGCGTCCATCGCCTCATCGAGTTCGCCGCCGGTATGCGGATCGGCGATCCAGGCCAGGTCGGCCGGCTCGATGTCGGGCGAGCGCGTGCCCAGCCGCAGGCCCGCGACGGCGGCACAGCCACGATGCAGCAGGGTGAGAACCAGCGGCAGGGTATGATGGCCGATCACCACGGCGTGGGTTTCGGGCCGCGGCGGCGCGGCGGCGATCATGTCATGGCCGAGCGCTTCTTCGGGCTCGGCAGTCGTACACGGTCCAGGTTCAGGCGCAGTTTCGGTCAGACGCGGCACGATGTGCCTCCTCTACGATGAACGACCGACAGATGGCAGCCCCGGATATGGAGCTCCATGTGGCTCACGCCGGTTCGGCATAGGAACGGCATAGGAATCTTAGGACCGCGGGCGGCCACGCCCGCATTCGCTCGCAGCGAAGCGAAAAGCGAACGACGGTCGGCGCTAACGCGCCGATGCGCGCGTGGACGCGCGCGGTCCAAAGGAGTCAGAACGACTTGCTGATGCTGAAGATGGCGCGCGGGGCGCAGTAGTTGAAGCCGCCGCCGTTGCAGCGGCCCTTGGCGATGTTGGTGTCGACGTAGGTGACGCCGAGGTCGACGCCGTAGAGCGTGGCGACCAGGCCGACCTGCCATTCCCAGTAGTCGGGGTTGGCGAAGCGCGCGTTGCGCTGGATCGACTGGTGACCGATGCCGCCAAACACCTTGAACGACACCTTGTCGCTGATCTGGATGAAGCTCAGCGGCACGGTGACCATCGCCTGCTTGTACCAGGCATCGCCCGAGCGGGCGAAGAAGTTGGGGCTGTAGCGCACCTGGCCCGCGATGCTGGCGAAGCCGAAGTCATAGCTCAGCTGGCCGCCGAACTCGTCATAATGCAGGTGCGCGCCGCGCTGCGAACCGGGGTAGCGATAGCCGATCCAGCCCAGGTCCAGCACCATCTTTTCCTGCAGGAACTTGAACTTCACGCCCGCGAGCATGTCGATTTCGACCGACTCATCGACATCGGGCGAGAAGTTGATGCTGCTGCCCCAGAAGCCGCCATAGATCGATACCGGCGCGAAGTTGACGAACGACAATGGCACCTCGTAGGTGAGACCGGCCTGCAGCGCCGGGTCGTTCTTGCTCTGCGAGATGCCGCGGAAGCGGTAGTCCGAGGTCAAGGTGACGATGCCCGTGATGTTGCCGCCGAACGGGCCGGTGGGATCCGGCTTGGGCGGCTCGGGCGCCGGCGTCGATGCCGGCGCTGGCATTGTCTGAGCGAGCGCCGACACAGCCAGCAGCATGGCGGCCAGACATCCGGCCGCGAGAACACCCCTGTACATGGTTACTCTTCCTCTGGGTTGCATTCTTCCCTCTCCCACGTAGTGGGGGAGGTGGCCGAAGGCCGGTGGGGGAGCCGACGTGGTTTCAGTTACAAGAACCTCGTCGGGTCCCCTCCGCCCTTCGGGCACCTCCCCACTGCGTGGGGAGGACTATTTTGCGGCGTCCAGCGCGAGGTTGAGCTGCAGGACGTTGACCCGTGGCTCACCCAGAACGCCGAACGTGCGGTCTTCCGTGGCAGCGGCGACGAGGGCGCGCACGCGCTCTTCCGGCAGGCCACGCGCGTTGGCAATGCGCGCGATCTGCATGGCGGCCGCTGCCGGACTGATGTGCGGATCGAGGCCACTGCCCGACGTCGTCACCATATCGGCGGGGACGGGTTTGTCCTTGCTGCCGCCGAGCTTGGCGACGTCTTCCTTGATGCGGTCGACCAACGCCTTGGATGTCGGGCCGAGGTTCGACGCCAGCGAGCTCGCCGCGTTGTAGGGCGACGGCACGGTCTTGCTCGCATCGTTGGGATCGGTGTCGGTGGTCGCCGACGGGCGGCCCTGGAAGTACTTGTCGCTGGTGAAACTCTGGCCGATCAGACTTGAGCCGATCACCTTGCCGCCGCGTTCCATCAGCGAGCCGCCGGCTTCCTGCGGCAGGATCACGCCGGCGATGCCGGTCATGCCCAGCGGGTAGATAAGGCCCAGCAGCACCGTCATCAGGATCATCACGACCAGCGCGGGGCGAATATCGCGAAGCATGGCTATTCTCCTAAGATTCCTCCCCAGCCTTGCTGGGGGGGGTGCCCCGAAGGGGCGGAGGGGAGACGTGGTAATCTCGATAACAGAGACCACGTCGGCTCCCCCTCCGGCCTTCGGCCACCTCCCCCACTGCGTGGGGGAGGGAAAAGCAATCACGCCAACCCGATCGCCGAGACGACGATGTCGATGGCCTTGATGCCGATGAACGGCACGATGATGCCGCCCAGGCCGTAGATCAGCAGGTTGCGGCGCAGCAGGGCCGCGGCGCCGCTGGGCTGGTAGCGCACGCCGCGCAGCGCCAGCGGCACCAGCGCGATGATGATCAGCGCGTTGAACACAATGGCCGACAGGATGGCGCTCTGCGGCGTCGACAGCGACATCACGTTGAGCACGCCCAGTTGCGGATAGAAGGCCAGGAACATCGCCGGGATGATGGCGAAGTACTTGGCGACATCGTTGGCGATCGAGAACGTGGTCAGCGCCCCGCGCGTCATCAGC
>DATEIF010000697.1:0-7664 GCA_035279205.1 Vineibacter sp. | reverse complement strand
GTGCGCCCTGCTCGGCGTCGGACAGCGCGAACACCGCGGCGACGTAGTGATCGGGTCGCAGCAGCAGAGCGTGTGCAGGATAGTCGGCCAGCGCGCCGGCGAAGACGTCGTCTTCTTCGAATATCGCCGTCACGGTCGATGGAACAGTCGTCGCACCACCCCCCGCTGGCACAATGGCAAGCCGTCCGACGCCAAGCCGATCCCACACGGACTGTCGAAATGCGGCGAACGCCGCGGCCGGCGCGGCGGTCCGCATGACGAGCATGAACCGATTGCCGAGTATCGCGTCGAGCAGGACGCGTTCGCCCTGCTGCGTGCGCACGAAAGGCTGCGGAAACAGCCGACCCACCAGCGTGCGCCGGGCGCTCCTGCCGTCGGGCGCCACGAAGCCGTCGGCGAATCGCGGCTTGGGTTTGTATTTCATCTGCGCGATGTAATCATGGGCCGGCGGACAGGCCTTGAGGGCCAGAAAGCCGGTCTGCACCAGGAACCCTGACAGCCAGTGCCGCGGCGCTATGATGCGGCCCATCCGCAGGGCCAACCGGATCATCTCCCAGACGTGAGGCTTGCGCTCGCGCTCATAGCTGTCAAGCAAGCCCGGCCCGGCCTGACCCTGGATCACCGCCGCCAGCTTCCAGGCGAGGTTGTGCGCATCGCGGATGCCGCTGTTCATACCCTGACCAGCGAAGGGCGGCGTCAGGTGGGCAGCGTCGCCGGCCAGGAAGACCCGGCCCGCCGACCAGCGCGGTGCGACCCGGGCATGGAAGCGGTAGACGACCTTGCGCCGGATGATCGCCTCAGGGTCAGCCCCATGCGTATCCAGCAGCTGACGAACCATCGCCGGCGCCAGCAAGTCGGCATCCGCCTCGCCGGGCAGCAGCTTGAACTCGAAGCGGCGCGTGCGATCGGGGCCGGGCAGCGTGATGCAGGGCCGCCGTCGATCGCAGAACACCTCCGTGTGCTTGATGCGATTGCCGTGGTTCTCGAGATCGACGATCAGCCAGCGCTCGTCGAACGTCGTGCCGGCGAGCACGATGCCCAGCCGCTCGCGCACCGTGCTCGCGGCGCCGTCGCAACCCACGAGATAGTCGCACGTGATCGTACGCGTCTCGCCGTCCGACCCGGCGAGCTGCAGCCGCACGCCCGGCTGTGATGCCTCGTATTGCACCAGCCGCCAGCCATACAGCGTCGTGACCCGGTCGAAGCGCCGCAGGGCGTCGCGCAATTGCTGTTCGAGCACCGGCTGGCGAAAGGCATTGCGCCTGGGATAGCCGTAGGGTGTCCCGGTCGGCTCGACCTGCGCGAAGCGAATGCGGCGGGGCGAGTAGTAGTGCGAGCCGTAGCCGGCGACGACGTGTTGCAGCACGTCGTCGATGACGCCGGCGGCCTGCAGCGTCCGCAGCGATTCATCGTCGATCGATACCGCGCGCGGTTCCTGGACCGTCGTGACGTTGCGCTCGACCACGACCGTATCGATGCCGTGGCTGCCGAGCAGATTGGCCAGGACAAGCCCGGTGGGGCCGCTGCCGATGATGGCGACGGCGTGGTGCGGGTCGGTGCGCTGGGGCATGGATGTCAGGGGTCCTCGCGCTTTTTCCCTCCCCCAACGAAAGTTGGGGGAGGCGGCCGAAGGCCGGAGGGGGAGCCGACGTAGTTTCAGTTACGGAGACCACGTCGGCTCCCCTCCGCCCACCGACGTTTCGACGCTTCGCGTCGAAACGTCGTATCGGGGCACCTCCCCACTGCGTGGGGAGGAGGGATTGTCACACCTCGTCGGCGACGCCGTTGGTCAGGCGACCGACGCCGGTGATCTCGACATCGACGGTGTCGCCCGGCTTGAGGAACAGCGGCGGCTCGCGCTTGAAGCCGACGCCGCCGGGTGTGCCCGTGGCGATCACGTCGCCCGGCTCCAGCCGGGTGAACGCCGAGCAATAGGCGATCAGCCGGGGAATTGAAAAGATCAGCTGGTCGAGACCGGCATCCTGAACGGCGATGCCGTTGACCCGCGTCGTCAGATGCAGTGCTTCGGGGTCGCGAATCTCGTCCCGCGTCACCATCGCCGGGCCGAAGGCGCCGGTACCCGGGAAATTCTTGCCGGGCGTGAACTGATGCGTGTGGCGCTGCCAGTCGCGCACGGTGGCTTCGTTGTAGCAGGCATAGCCCGCGACATGCGCAAGCGCGTCGCTTTCGCCGATATGCCGCCCGCCCGTGCCGATGATGACGGCGAGCTCGCCCTCGTAGTCGAGCTGTTCGGAAACACGCGGGCGGATGATCGGCGCCCGATGTCCGATCTGGCTGTCGGGCAGCCGCAGGAAGACCGTGGGATGGCCGACCTCCGATCGCCCGGTTTCGCGCCGGTGGCTTTCGTAGTTGAGGCCGATGCAGATGATCTTGCCGGGATTCGGGATGACCGGCCGCCATGTGATGGCGTCGATCGGATAGCGCCGGGCCTTTTCACCGGCACGGCGGATAGCGGACCACGCTTGCGCGGCGATCGCCGCACGCAGATCGGTGCACTCTTCACGGAGAAGCGCACCGACATCGGCGACCTCGTCGCCCTCGACGACTCCCCATGTCGGCTTTTCATCAACCTGAAAGCTGGCCAGTCTCATTCCGTGTTCCTGTTCGTTTTTTGGACCGCGGGCGTCCACGCCCGCACTCGCTCGCAGCGAAGCAAAGAGCGAATGAGATGTCGGCGCTAACGCGGCACAGGCGAAAGCAAAGCTTTTCGCCGGAGATGCGGGCGTGGACGCCCGCGGTCCGAAAAGTCAGCTGCGCAGCAGGCCCTGCCCCCAGAGATTGAGGGTGTGCTCTTCATGCGGCCACGTGCCTGCCGGTCGACCGTCGGGAACCCGTTCCAGTTCGGCCGACACCTCCAGCCAGTTACCGTCGGGGTCGTGGAAGAAGAGGAACAGGTTGTTGCCCGGGCCGTGCCGCCCCGGTCCCCATTTCACGCCGATGCGCCGGGCCGCCAGACGATCGCCCCAGTCGCGGATCGCGTTCCAGTCCGGCAGTTCATAGCAATGATGGTCGAAGCGGCTCTGCGCCGTCTGGAACACGGCGAAGCTGTGGTGCTCGTCGTCGGTGCGCAAAAAGCAGGTCTTCAGGGTGTTGTCGGCATCGAACACACGGTCCGACACCCGCAGCCCCACCACGGCGCTGTAGAAATCCGCCATGCGCGCGGCATCCGGGCTGCCAACCACGACATGCTGCAGCCGGCCGGGCACCGACGACGACGGCACCGGCAGTGCGTTGGGGATGCCGAAGACGATCTGGTTGCCGTCGGGGTCACGAAAGGCAACGGCGCCGGGTGCCAGCAGGCTGGTGGGCGACGGCACGTGCGCCACGCCGTTGCGTTCCAGGCGGGCCGTCAGTCCATCCAGCATCGCCGCGTCGTCGACGGCATAGGCGGCGACGTGCAAGGTTCTGGGTTCACCTGAAGCGAACACCAGGCACCGCGCCGGGCCGTGGCACAGCCAGGCCCCATCAACCTGCCGGCATTGCCCCTCGAAGACGTCGGCATAGAACCGCGCCAGGCGCTCCGGCTCGGGCGAGCCGAGCTGGAGATGGTGCAACCGCGCCCGCAGGGCCAACCCGGCGCTCATAGGTTCGCCAGGATGGCTGCCAGCACGTCGGGGCTGGAGGCGAAGGGAGAATGTCCCGTGGTCATGGTCTCGACCTTGAACATGTTGTGCGGCGTGACGCGATCGGCATCGGCGATCATCCTGTCCTGGATGGCCGGCGCCAGTGCCCGATCGTTCAAGCATCTTATGTAAGTCCGGGCAACGCGTCCCCATCGATCCGGCGACACCATTACCGGGGTGGTCCAGAACGATAGCGGCAGATCCGGCGTCAGCATCGCTGCATACGGAAGAAAGTTTTCATAGGCGACGTCGTTGTAATAGGCCTCGCGCAGCTGGCGCAGATAGGCCGCATCGCCGCGCGGGTTGATGCGCACGGCGCCGATCTCGGCCGGATTGCCGATGAACAGCGTCTCGCCATAGCCGGTGCGGGCTTCCGGCAGCGCGCCATAGGCCGCCGGCGATCCCAACCCGATCGGTGCAAAGGCCGTCAGATAGACCAGCCTGTCGATCCGCTCCGGCGCCAGCTCGGCAGTGCGCGTGATGACGGCACCACCGACACTGTGACCGACCAGCACGGACTTGCGATCACCCAACGCGCGCAGCATCGTCACGACGGCTTGCGCGGCATCCTCCAACGTGATGCCTCTGGCCGGCGACACCTCGGCCGCAAGGCTCGCGCCGTTGCCGGCGATGTACGCATCGGGGAAGCGCGCGTTGAGCCCATGCGCGGGCAGGTCCACGGCGACGACCCGATGGCCCAGGGCCGACAGGCGGGTCGCAACGGGCTGCCAGTGCAGGGCGTTGTGCCAGGCGCCATGCACCAGCACGTAGGTCCTGTCGCCTTGCTGCGGGGCGGCCAGCGCCGGACCCGCCATCGCACCGGCCACCAGACCACCCATCAGGACATCGCGGCGATCAACCATGTGCCGTCTCCTACGCCGCGATGTCCGTGCCGCGCGTCTCGGGCAGGAAGAGCAGCGCGACGGTGAAGGTGATTCCGGCAACCACGATGGGGTACCACAGGCCGTAGAAGATATTGCCGGCCTCGGCGTTCATGGCGAACATCGTGGCCGGCAGCAGGCCACCGACCCAGCCGGTGCCGATCTGGTACGGCAGGGACATCGACGTGTAGCGCAACCGGGTCGGAAACAGTTCGACCAGCGCCGCGGCCGCGGGCCCCTGCACCATCTGCCCGAACATCACCAGCAGGACGAGCAACCCGACCAGCGCGAGTGGCCGCGGCGCGAAGAGATCGGCGAGTCCCATGAGCTTCAGCGTGTCGGGGTTGCCAACCGATGGATAACCGGCAGCGGCGATCGCCCGCGCCAGGTCCGTCACCAGATCCGGTCCGGCCAGGATCGTGCGATCGCCGATCACGATGCTGGTCGGCGTCTGCGGCGCCACGGCCTCGTTGCGGTAGGCCACCGCGGCCCGCGCCAGGGTCGCCTTCGCCACGTCGCAGGGGCTGGTGAACTTGGCCGTTCCGACAGGGTTGAACTGGAATGCGCATGTCGCGGGATCGGCGCGGACGACGACCGCCACGGCCTGCTGTGCCATCGCCAGGGCCGGATTCGCGATCTGCGCCAGGGTCTGGAAGATGGTGAAGTAGCCCAGCGCCGCCAGCAGGCAGCCCGCCAGAATGAGCGGCTTGCGGCCGATGCGATCGGAGAGCCAGGCGAAGAAGACGCAGCTCGCGGCGCCGATCAGCATGGCGACGGTGAAGACCAGGTTGGCCGTGTAGCCGTCGATCTTCAGCGCCGACGTCATGAACACCAGGACATAGAACGTGCCGGCGTATCCGGTGGCGGCAACGCCGGCCGTCATGCCGAACAGCGCGATCAGCGCCACGCGGACATTCTTCCAGCGGCCGAAGGCCTCGGCGATGGGTGCCTTGGACTGCCGGCCCTGCGATTTCATCTTCAAGAAAGCCGGGCTTTCGTGCAGCCGCAGGCGGATCCAGACCGAGACGACCAGCAGCAGCGCCGACACCAGGAACGGCACGCGCCAGCCCCAGTCGTTGAACGCCGTCTCGCCCAGGGACAGCCGCGTCAGCAGCACGACCAGCAGCGACAGCAGCAGGCTGAGCACGATGCAGGCCGGAATCCACCCGGTATAGAAGCCGCGGCGGCCGGCCGGTGCATGCTCGGCGACGTAAATGATGGCGCCGCCGAACTCGCCGCTGATCGCCAGCCCCTGCACGATGCGCAGCACGACCAGGCAGATCGGCGCCGCGATCCCGATCGAGGCCGATGTCGGCAGCAGCCCGACGGCGAACGTGGCAGCCCCCATGATGATCAGCGTCGCCAGGAAGATGTTCTTGCGGCCGATCAGGTCGCCGAAGCGGCCGAACACCAGCGCACCCAGCGGACGCACCAGGAAGCCCAGCGCGAAGGTCAGCAGCGCGAAGATGTTGCGCGTGGTCTCGTCGAACTGGCCGAAGAACTTGGCGCCGATGATGGCGGCCAGCGCACCGTACAGGAAGAAATCATACCATTCGAAGATTGTGCCTGCGCACGATGCGATGATGACCTTGCGATCCGCCCCGGTGATCGGCCGGAAGGACGCTTCGCTCGGCGCCAGCGCGGCATTGATGTTGGCCATGGTGTTGTTCTCCTCCCCATCTTCGTCGTTCTGAGCGCAGCGAAGGACCTTGCGGTGTTCGGCCACACTGTCATCCCGAGCGCAGCGAGGGATCTCCTGGAAACGGAGTCTCCTTTCGCGGGAGATCCCTCGCTGCGCTCGGGATGACGACTGATCGGACCACCGCAGGGTACTTCGCTGCGCTCAGGACGACGTCGCGGTCAGCCCCACACGACCGCGCCGTTGGCGTCGACGCCGACCTCGCGCGGAGGCGCCTTGGCGTCGGCCGCGGCCGTGCCGGCCGAGGCAAGACCTTCAATGGCGATGGCTTTGGCGGGCGCACCGCCGGTGCCGGCCACGCGGGTGCGCTTCAGGCGCTGGTTGGCCTCGGAGTGGTAGTAGCGCTCGATCGCCGCGATATCGGGAAACTCGACAATGACGATGCGCTTGGGATGCCAATCGCCCTCGATCGGTTTGTAGTTGTTGCCGCGCACGATGAAGCGGCCGCCGGCGGCAACGACGTGCTCGGTCACCTCGCGCTCGTATTCCGCCAGTTTGGGTCCATCGGCGACATCCAGCTCGATCACGAAATAGGCAGACATGTCCTGTCACCTTTATTTAGGAATGATCATTCCTAATTTGGTAAAAGCGATTTGCCGGCCTGTCAAGCGGAGTCCACAGGGTTCCCTCTTTTTTTAGGAACGTACGGTCATAAATGTTAGACTGTCGACATGATGTCGGGAGTAGAGAGATGACGGCCGGACGGCCCCGGGATTTCGACGAGACCACTGCGCTCGATGCGGCGATGCGCGCCTTCTGGGACCGCGGCTATCACGCCACGTCCATCGGCGAGCTGGTCGATGCGACGGGCGTGCACCGCAACAGCCTGTACGCGACGTTCGGCGACAAGAAGACGTTGTTCCTCAAGGCGCTGGACAGCTACATCGATGGCGCCCTGCAGCGCTTCGAGGAAAAGTTGGCGCCGCCGCGCCCGGCGCTGGAGGCGCTGAAGGAAGCGCTGGTCCACTATGCGCGCATCGTGGCGACGCCGGCAGGGCCACGCGGCTGCTTCGTCACCAACACCACCATCGAACTGCTGCCGCAGGACAAGGATGTCGCGCCGCGCATCCGCAACGGCTTCAAGGGCATGGTGACGCTGCTGGAAGCCACCATCCGGCGCGGCCAGGCGAGCGGTGAGATCGCACCCGATCTCGATCCCCGCGACACCGCTCTCTATCTCTACACCTACGGCCAGGGGCTGCGAGTCGTGGGACGCGTCTGGAGCATGGCCGACCTCGGCCCCACCGTCGACCTGGCGCTGCGGGGCTTGGTCCAGGTTTCCTCTCCCCGCGGGAGCGGGGAGAGGAAGGGGCCCATGCCGTAGGCATGGAAAGGTGAGGGGTACGAACGGTCAGGCCATGCGCCGGAAAGCTGGGACTGATCGGTCGTACCCCTCACCCTCCCGCGCTACGCGCGGGCCCCTCCCTCTCCCCGCTCCCG
>DATEIF010000696.1:0-6214 GCA_035279205.1 Vineibacter sp. | reverse complement strand
GTGGGCCAGCACACCGACCAGGTTCTGCGGGAGACCGGGCTGTCCGATGCCGAGATCATGGCGCTGCGGTCAGCGGGCGCCATTGATTAGGCAATGCCCTGCATCAATTTTCGATTCGCCAACGAACTTTTTAGCGCCCGGCTCATGAAATTGACGCCGATCCCCTGCCATAGTGAGTGTTTCTTCACGATCTTCTCACGCATCCAGGGCCACGCTTGTCATGTGACGGGTGCGCGTCAAAGCGCACCGTATCGGGTGCACCAGCGAGCTGAGTTACGGTTTGCGGCGCACTCGCCTCCTCAGGGACGATGTCCGGCGCGACCCCGGACCGCGTCCCGCCTATGAGCCGAGCGTGGGATCGCGAATAGCGCGGTCCCACGCGGCCACGGTCCGAGACGAACAATCCATCGCCCGATGTCATCTCGCGCTGCGCTCGCGGTGAGAGACGGCTGGCTGTCGCATGGGTTGACCCGGCTCGGTGCTGTCGCGATCCTCGACCCCAAAGTGGGCCATCGCAGGGGGAGGAACCGTGGCCGATACTGCCACCGTGGACACGAGCGCGCTGCCGCTGGCCGGCCTGCGAGTGCTGGATGTCGCGTCCTTCATCGCCGGACCAGCCGCCGCGACGGTGATGGCCGATTTCGGCGCCGACGTGATCAAGGTCGAGCCGCCGGATGGCGATCCGCTGCGCCGGATGGGCGATGGCGCCGGCATGCCCAAATGCGCGGTCGACTATTCCTGGGCGCTGGACAACCGCAACAAGCGCGCCGTCGCGCTCGACCTGAAGAGCGCCGACGGCCGCGCCGTTCTCGATCGCCTGATCGCGCGCGCCGACGTGCTGATCACCAACTATCCCTTCCCGGTGCGGGCGCGCCTGCGGCTGCGCTACGCCGATGTGGCGCCGCTCAACGCGCGGCTGATCTACGCCTCGCTGTCCGGCTTCGGCGAGGCCGGTCCCGAGGCCGACCAGCCCGGTTTCGACGTCACGACCTATTTCGGCCGCTCGGGCATCGTCGATGCCATGCGCGTGGCCGACGGCCCGCCGACGCTCAGCCTGCCGGCACAAGGCGATCATCCCACGGCGATGACCTTGTTCGGCGCCATCATGCTGGCGCTCTATACACGCCAGCGCACCGGCCGCGGCGGGCAGGTGGCGACCAACCTGCTGCACAACGGCATCTGGTCCAATGGCATCTTCGCGCAGGCGGCGTTGCTGGGGGCCTTTCCCGAGCCGCGCCGCGGCCGGCAGTTTGCCAAGAATGCGCTCGCCAATGCCTACCGCGCCCGCGACGGCCGCTGGCTGTCGCTGGTCATCGTGCGCGAGGAGCGGCTATGGGCGGGCTTCTGCAAGGCGATGGAGCTGCCGCAGCTGGTCGATGACCCGCGCTTCGCCACGCGCGATGCCCGCGCCCGGCATGTGCCCGAGTTGATGGCGGTGCTGGATGCGCAATTCGCTACCCGCGACGTCGACGACTGGCGCACGCGTCTGGCCGCCGCCGGCATCACGTTCGGCGTCCTGCCGGGCCTGCGCGATCTGCCGGATGATCCGCAGCTGCTGGCCAACGGCACGTTCATCGAGACCGGTGACGCCGAGGTGCCGCGCACCATCGCCAGCCCCTTGAGCATGACGGGCGTGTCGCAGGCCATGCCACGACGGGCGCCCGCCCTGGGCCAGCACAGCGACGAGGTCTTACGCGAGATCGGCTGCAGCGACACCGACATCGCCGTGTTAAGGGCCTCCGGCGCCGTGGCGTAATCATCATCCTCCCCGTGGGAGGATGTGTCGCTACAGCCCCAGCCGGGTCGCGAGCATGCTGCGCACGGTGCGCAGCTGCAGGCCCAGCGTCGGGGCGTGGCCCCAGGTGCTCGTGGTCGTGGCGCGCACTTCCTGCCAATCCGCCGGATCGATCTCCTTGCCGCCGGCGCCAATCTCGAAGTCGAAGCCCGACGGGGTGGCGCCGTAGAACGAGAAGGTGCCGTCCGGGTCGGGATGCTGGCCCAGCCCCAGACTCAGCTTCACCCGCTCGCGCCGGGCACGCTCGAAGGCGCGGCCGACATCGGCCAGCTCGCGCGCCTGCAGCATGAAGTGATGCAGCTTGCGGCGCAGCGGCAACGCGAATAGAGCCAGCGAATGGTGCCGCCGGTTGCAGTGCAGGAACGTGCCGCGCACCTGCAGGGGACCGACCCTGGTGTCGAGACGCTCGCTGACGGCGAAACCCAGCGTGTCGACATAGAAGCGCTCCATGGCGCCAAGGTCGCGCACCACCAGCACGGCATGGCCGAAGCCGGTGTCGTCGCTCTTGAAGCCGCCTGACATCAGCTCGGAGGCGAAAGGCGTTGCCGCCGGCGCCGGTGCCACAACGGCCTCCACGCCCGTGCCCTCCGGATCGGTGAAGGCCAGCAACCGTCGCACGCGGCGCGCCGCCAGCACCGCATCATCGCCCCAGCGCACGGCGGTACCGCCGGCCGCCAGCCGCGTGGCGAGCGCCTCCAGCGCCCGGTCGTCGGCGAGTTCCAGGCCCAGAGCCGCGAGGTCGTCCGCCTTGCCGGCCCGTACGATCAGCCGCTGTGCGGCGTCATCGAGCCGATAGCCCTGGCTGCCGTCGGTGTTGGCGGCGCCGTGCGGCAGGCCCAGGGTGCGCGTGGCGAAGTCCGCCCAGCGGTCCGGCCGGCGGACGTCGAACAGCAGATAGGCGAGTTTCATCGGCGCGGGCATGGCGTGTGACTTCCGGTGCGCAGGGCATGGTGATAAAATTGACATTGTCTCAAAATTGAGGGATTGTCAATTTTGTCGTCGCAGAACGAGTTTTTCCTCGATCCTCCATCGCCGCGCCTGCCCAAGCGCGAGCGCACCCGCTATCGCCTGATGCGCGCGGCGCTGGCGGTCATGTCGGCGCGCGGCGTTGCTGCGGCCACCGCCCAGGAAGTCGCGGCCGTGGCCGAGGTCGCCAACGGTTCCTTCTACAACTACTTCCCCACGCGCGAGGCGCTCTTGGAGGCGCTGTCGTTGTGGCTCGCCGATTCGCTGTGCCGGCACATCGCGGCGAGCTACGCGCATGTCGAGGACGGCGCCGAGCGCATGGCGATCGGCAATCGGCGCTATGTGCTGTTCGCGCACGACAGTCCCGACTGGACACGCCTGATCCTGGGCCTGGTGGATGCCGGCGCGTCCATCGGCCAGCATGTCTGGCCCTATGCGCGCGCCGACCTGCGTCTGGGCGTCAGTCAGGGCCGCTTCAGGCCCGTCAACGAGCGCGCGGCGGCCGATCTGATCAGCGGCACGGTCACCCAGGCCATGCGCCGTGTCCATGCCGGCGACGCTGGCCGTTCGCACGCCATTGCCACGGCCACGACCGTGTTGCGGGGCCTGGGCATGGCCTACGACGAGGCCGCCGATGTTGCGCGCCGGCCGTTGCCGCCAATGTCCGTGGCGCTGCCGAGCCTGCCGACGGGCAAGGGATGATGGGGCGTCCCGCGGCGGTCACGCGCGTTCGGCCGGCGCCGGTGCGCCATCGCCGTTGCGCTGGGCGCGCTGCTCGATCGGCTTTTGCACCTGCGTCAGGTTGTAGGCGGTGTTGACCAGCGCGATATGGGAGAACGCCTGCGGGAAATTGCCGACCAGGCGTTGGCGCACGATGTCGTATTCCTCCGACAGCAGGCCGACATCGTTGCGCAATGCCAGCAGGCGCTCGAACAGCCGGCGGGCATCATCGGTGCGCTTCATCAGCACATACGCGTCAGCCAGCCAGAAGCTGCAGGCCAGGAACGCACCTTCGCCCGGCGGCAGGCCGTCCTGCGAGGCGGTCGTGTCGTAGCGCAGCACGAAGCCGTCCACCAGCAGGTGGCGCTCGATGGCTTCGACCGTGCCGCGCACGCGCGGATCGTCCGGCGACAGGAAGCCCACCGCCGGCAGCAGCAGCAGGCTGGCGTCGAGCTCCTTGGTGCCGTAGGCGCGCACGAAGCTGCCCAGCTGCGGATCGAAGCCGTTGGCGCAGACGTCGGCATGGATGGCGCGGGCGAGCTGCCGCCAGCGCCCGACCGGCGCCTCCAGCCCGAACATCTCGGCGCCCTTGACGGCGCGGTCCAGGGCCACCCAGGCCATGACCTTGGAGTAGGTGAAGTGCTCCGGTGCGTCGCGCACCTCCCAGATCCCCGTATCGGGTTGATCCCAGATCTTCGTGAGGTGCTCGATCAGCGCGCGCTGCATGCCCCAGGCCGCTTCGCCGCTGTCCAGGCCGCCGCGGCGCGCCTGGTGCAGCGCGTCCATCACCTCGCCATAGGTGTCGAGCTGAAGCTGGTTGTGCGCTGCGTTGCCGATGCGCACCGGCGCCGAGTTCTCGTAGCCGGGCAGCCAGCCGACGGCCCATTCCGTCAGTCGTCGCTCGCCGCCGACGCCATACATGATCTGCGCCTGCGCCGGCACGCCGGCGATGGCGCGCAGCAGCCACCCGCGCCAGGCCTGCGCCTCGTCGTAGTAGCCGGCGTTCATCAGCGCCAGCAGGGTCAGGGTCGCATCACGCAGCCAGCAGAAGCGATAGTCCCAGTTGCGCGCTCCGCCCAGGCGTTCCGGCAGCGACGTCGTGGGCGCCGCGACGATGCCGCCGGTCGGCGTGTAGATCAGTGCCTTGAGCGTGATCAGCGACCGCTTGACCGCAGCGCTCCATGGGCCGGCCGGTTTGCACTGCGCCGCCCACTGTTGCCAGAACGCCTCCGTGGTGGCCAGCGCCGTACGCGGATTGGTCGGCGACCGCGAGACGGGCTGGTTGGAAGCGCAGTAGGTCAGCACGAACGGGATCGTGTCGCCGGGCGAGACGACGAACTCGGCCAGCGTGCGCAGGCCTTCGCCGCGCAGGGCGACCGGCGTGCGCAGCAGCGCCATGTCGGGCCCGGCGACGGCGCGCAGGGTGCCGTCCTCCATGCGCGTGACCCACGGCACGATCGCGCCGTAGCCGAAGCGCAGCACCAGCTCGGTGCGCATCGGCACACGCCCTTCCTGGCCGATCACCAGGCGGATCACGGCCGCCGTGGGATCGCGTGGCGGCATGAAGTCCACCACGCGCACGACGCCGGAGTCGGTGACGAACTCTGTCTCGAGGATCAGCGTGTCGCCGCGGTAGCGGCGCGACACGCGCGCCGGCTGGGTCGGCGATATCAGCCAGCGGCCATGATCGGGTGTGCCCAGCAGGGCGGCGAAGCAGGCATCCGAATCGAAGCGCGGCAGGCACAGCCAGTCGATCGAACCATTGCGGCCGACCAGCGCCGCCGTCTCGCCGTCACCGATCAGTGCGTAGTCCTCGATCTTCAATGCCACGGCGATGCTCCCCGCAAGAAAGCACTTTCGCCTTAACGATCGAGGACCCTTGCCGGTTGCTTCGTCGGGCTCCTCTCCTGCTCACGGCAGAGGTAAGCAACACTTCTGGAAAAACGCCGGCGACCGGGGGAGGAGCGGTCGCCGGCGTGGACAACGCCCAGGACGTCGTCCTCAAGCTCTCCAGAACGGCTTGCTGGCCTCGTACGCGATCACGCCCGGATCGATGCCGAGGTCCCGCGCGTCGCGAGCGGTGAGGCGGGCCAGCTCGGCGCGGTCGCGGGCCCGCTGATGCCAGCGCTGGACGGCGGCGAGCAACCGCGCCGGCAGCGTTTCGCCGTGCGGCGATGCGGACAGGCGGCTGTTGGTGTTGGTGTAGGTGGTGTAGGCCATGTGACTCTCCGTCGAATCCTGTGTTGCGACCCACAACGCGTTAGATGGACCGGGCGTTTGCGGCGCCGGCGTACCGGGCAAGCCAGCCGCGTACTGTTGCGGCGACTGCCTGAGCGACATCCTGGATGGCTTCGGCACGCAGGGCGCGGGCTTCGGCCTCGACCCGCCGGCGATCCGGCGAACGGATGAATTTCCCTTGTGCCAACGCGGTCTTGGTGCTGCTGCGATCGGTCATGACGGCCTCCTCCAGTGAGGCTTTCAGTGCTGACGGATATGCAGCCGCGCGTGGGTCTTTACAAACGACGATGGGTCGGGGCAGGATAAGAAAACCTCATGAGTTAAGCGCGCCTTAACAGGCGCCGTGTCGGGAGAGTCCCATGCGTCGTTCACTGCCGCCGCTCAATGCTTTGCGTGCCTTCGAGGCCGCCGCGCGTCATCTTTCCTTCACCGATGCGGCCGACGAGCTGGCCGTGACCCAGGCCGCCATCAGCCACCAGATCCGCGGTCTGGAGG
>DATEIF010000695.1:0-8582 GCA_035279205.1 Vineibacter sp. | reverse complement strand
CGGCCCGATATCGTGCGTAAGCTCGCCGCGCCGGTGCGAGACGCGCAGTTCCAGGCCACGCGGTGGCGGCGGCAGGCCGCCGAACTCGCCGCCCTGCTCCAGCGCCCAGGCCCAGAACTGCGGCAGGTCACCCATGGTCGTGAAGCCGCGCGCGTTGACCGCGACCAGGGCGCCGACCTGCAGGCCGCTCACGCTATCGACTGCCGAGGCACTGCCCAGACCGCCCTTGAGGTTGCCCGCCTTGGCACCCAGCCCGGCACCCGCGTTGCCCAGCGCGAAATCCTTCGACGCGGCTTCCATGGCGGCATGACCGAGCTCGCGATAGGGCGGCCAGGCCCAGTCCTTGTCACCGCCGTTGAGCAGGTCGAACAGGATGGCGGTCGGCACGATCGGCACCGCGATCGGCCCCACCGGCACGCCGCGGCCGTGCTCGCGCAGCCACTTCATGACGCCATCCGCCGCCGACAGCCCGAAGGCCGAGCCACCGGACAGCGCGATGGCATCGATCGCATCGACGCGGCACGCCGGATCCAGCAGATCGGTATCGCGCGTGCCGGGCGCGCCGCCGCGCACATCGACCGCCGCGCACGCCGGCTGTTCGCACAACACGACGGTGGTCCCCGAGCGCACGCGATGGTCTTCGGCATTGCCGACCAGAATGCCGTCGACGTCGGTGATCAGGTTGCGCGGACCGGGTTGCAGCATCGAGACCTCGTCGGGTGGGGCGCGCCGCGCCCGGGATCACGCCATCATGCACAAGAGCAGCGGTTGCGAACACCCGCGAAGCAGCGCAGGCTTCAAGCAACCTGATCCGGAGCCACCATGAACGCCGCACGCGTCGGTCCGCTCAATGTCCGGGCGCTCATGCGCCACACCCTTCTGGTCATCGGATGCGCTCTGACAACACTGCTGCCGCCGCCTGCGTCAGCACGCGAGCCGCAGACGCTGGCCAAGACCCATATGGTCGCTGCCGCCAATCCGATGGCGAGCGACGCGGGCCTCACCATCCTGCGCGCCGGCGGCTCAGCGATCGATGCCGCCATCGCCGTGCAGTTGGTGCTGGGTGTGGTAGAGCCGCAGGCCTCGGGCATCGGCGGCGGCGGCTTCCTGGTCCACTACGATGCGCGCAGCTTCCAGGTGACGGCATGGGATGGCCGCGAGACGGCGCCGGCGGGCGCGCGCGACACCATGTTCCTGGGCAGCGACGGCAAGCCGCTGTCCTTCCCGCTGGCCGTCGTGTCGGGACTGTCGGTCGGCGTGCCCGGCGCGATGCGCATGCTGGAAGAAGTACATCACCGCCACGGCAAGCTACCGTGGCGCGACCTCTTCGGGCCCGCCATCAAGCTCGCCGAGAACGGCTTCCCGGTGCCGCCGCGTCTGGCCAATGCGCTCGCCACGGAGGTCGCTCTGCGCAGCGATCCGCAGGCGCGCGCGATCTATTTCAACGACGACGGCTCACCCAAGAAGCGCGGTGATACCATCCGCAATCCGGCACTGGCCGCCACGATGCGCCTGCTGGCCGAGAATGGCGCCGATGCACTGCACACGGGCCCGTTGGCGGCCGCGGTCGTCGCCGCCGTTCAGCGCGAACCGCGCCAGGGCACAATGACGCTGGAGGACCTCGCCGCCTACCGGCCACTGGAGCGCACGCCGCTCTGCCGCCCCTATCGCGACTGGACCATCTGCGGCATCGGCCCGCCCTCGTCGGGACCGCTGGCCGTCCTGCAGGCGCTCGCCCTGCTGCGTCGTTCGAACGGGCAAACGCTGTTCGCTCACCATCTCGCCGAGGTGAGCCGGCTTGCCTTCGCCGACCGCGACCGCTGGGTGGCCGATCCCGGCTTTCTGCCGGTGCCCGTCGATGGCCTGCTGGATGGCGCCTATCTCGACCGCCGGGCCCGCCTGCTGAGCGACGATCGCAGCATCGGCAATGCCAGGCCGGGCTTGCCGCCAGGCGCCGCCAACACCGACATGCCGGCGGCGGCCGAAAAACCGCAGGGTGGAACCAGCCACATGGCCATCGTCGATCGCGACGGTAACGCCGTCTCGTTCACCACCACCATCGAGGCGCCGTTCGGTGCCCGCCGCAGCGTCGGCGGCTTCCTGCTGAACAACGAGCTGACCGACTTCAACCTATCGCCCGTCGATGACGGGCGGCCGGTCGCCAACCGGGCGCAGCCCGGCAAGCGGCCACGCTCGTCGATGACGCCGCTCATCGTGCTGGATCGCGACGGCCGCTTCGTGCTCGCCATCGGTTCGGCCGGCGGGACGCGCATCATCGGTGACGTGCTGCAGACACTGCTGCAGGCGCTCGACGGCGCCGACACGCTGCAGGAAGCGATCGCCACGCCACGCCTGCTCAATCGCAACGGCGTCACCGAGATCGAAACCCACGCCGCTGCCGAGCATCTCGCCGGCGAACTGCGGGCGCGCGGCCACGAGGTCGTCATCGCGCCGCATCAAGGTGGATTGCATGGCATCCGCGCGCGCTATGATGATGTCGGCAGATTCCTCGGTTACGAGGGTGGTGCTGATCCGCGACGCGATGGCGTCGCCATCGGCGATTGAACTTGCCACGGCGCATTGATGTGCATCGTTTCGCCTTCGACATTGGGATGAGGGCACGCTAGTAGAAACCTGTATTTGTTCTTCGTACGTCCACAGAGCGGCCTTGGGCCGGAGTCGTCATGTCGAAATACCCCAGCGTCCTGATGCGCGCCGGTGAAGATCGCCGGTTGCGGCAGGGCCATCCATGGGCCTTCTCCAACGAGATCCTGATGGAGCCAGCGACCAAGGCGCTGGCGCCCGGCTCGCCCGTGGTACTGCGTGCCGCCGGCGGCGATGCGCTGGGTATCGCGACCTTCAATCCGCATTCGCTGATCGCCGCGCGCGTCGTCTGCAGCGACGGTGATGCGCGGCTGGATCGCCGTCTGATCGAAAACCGTCTGGCTGCGGCCCTGCAGCTGCGCACGCGTCTCTATGCCGGCGTGCCGCACTATCGCCTGGTGCATGCCGAGGCCGATGGTCTGCCCGGGCTGATCGTCGATCGCTACGGCGATGTGTGTGTCGTTCAGACCAACACCGCCGGCATGGACCGCCTGACCGACGATATCCTCGCCGCCATCGATGCCGTCGTCGCCCCGGCCGCAGTGCTGCTCAAGAACGACTCACCGGCACGCAAGCTCGAGGGCCTGGAGCTCGAAGCCCGGATCCTGAAGGGCGAGATCACCGGCACGATCGATCTGATCGAGAATGGCGCACGCTTCGTCTGCGATCCGGCGGGCGGCCAGAAGACCGGCTGGTTCTTCGATCAGCGCGACAACCGCGCCATGGTCGCCGCCTTTGCCGAAGGCGCGCGCGTGCTCGATACCTATACCTATGCCGGCGGCTTCGGCGTGCTGGCCGCAGTGAATGGCGCCGCCGACGTACGTATGGTTGACCGATCGCAGCCGGCACTGGACCTGGCGAAGCAGGCGGCGGAGACCAACAGCGTCGCGGCGCGCTGCCAGTTCACGCGCGCCGAGGTGTTTGACGAGCTGGCGCGTCTCGACAAGCAGAACGAGCGCTTCGATATCGTGATCTGCGATCCGCCCGCCTTCGTGAAGAGCCGCAAGGATCTCAAGCCCGGCGCTCAGGGCTATCGCAAGATGACCCGGCTGGCGGCGCCGCTGGTCGTGCCGGGCGGCCTGCTGTTCGTCGCATCGTGCTCGCACCTGGTCGATCCGACGCTGTTTGCCGAGCAGGTGAAGCGCGGCCTGCATGATGCCGACCGCGAGGCGCGCGTGCTGCGCGCCACCGGCGCCGGCATGGACCATCCCGTGCATCCCAGCCTGCCGGAAACCGCCTACCTGAAAGGGCTGCTGCTGGCGTTGGATTAGCGTTCGATGGTCGTTTCGATCAACTCAGGCTCCAAGAGCCTTCATGGTGAGCTTGTCGAACCGTGAAGGCGTCGCACGAACCATCGTGCGAATCGCGTTCACCACGATGACATCGCCTCTATCGACCACCGGCCTCGATTTGCGCGGCCGCCGCGCCTGGACCTTGATCTGGGGCGTGGCGATCGCGCAGCTGATCTCCTGGGGCACGCTCTACTACGGGTTCGCCGTGTTGGTCGTACCCATGGAGCGCGAGCTCGGCTGGTCGCGGCCCGACCTCAATGCCGCGCTGTCGATCGGCTTGCTGACCTCGGGCCTCTGCGCCTTTGCCGCCGGCGTGTGGATCGACCGCCACGGTGCGCGCGGACTGATGACCCTGGCATCGCTGGCCGGCGCCGCGCTGCTGGCGGCATGGTCGTGGATCGGGACGCTCTATGCCTTCTATGCGCTATGGGCGCTGATCGGCGTGTCGATGGCGGGCACGCTCTACGAACCGGCCTTCGCCGCCGTGACCCGCATCTTCCCGCGCGACTTTCGCCGCGCCATCACCGCGCTGACCCTGGTCGGCGGGTTCGCCAGCACGGTATTCGTGCCCTTCAACCAGCTGCTGATCGACCGCATCGGTTGGCGCGACGCCCTGCTGGTCATGGCCGCCTGCAACCTGCTGTGCGCGCTGCTGCACTGGATCTTGATTCCACCGGCGGCGGCGGTCGAGCAGGCGCGCAACGTATCGCGCGACCGCGGCGCATTGCGCGCGGCGCTGCGCCGGCCGGCGTTCTGGGGGCTCGCGGTGTGCTTTACCGCGCTCAGCCTGGTGTTTACCGCTGTCGTCTTTCATCTCATGCCGCTGATGCTGGAAGGCGGCCTGTCGATGGCGACCATCGTCAGCGGCTATGCCATCATCGGGCCGATGCAGGTCGCGGGACGCCTGCTGTTCGTCTGGCTGTCGCGCACGTTCTCGACGCGGCTGATCGGCACGGTGTCCTTCGCGCTCTACCCGGCCGCCATCGCCGTGCTGCTGCTGCCGGCCAGCAGTGCATCGCTGATCGCCTTCGTCATCCTCTACGGTCTGCCCAACGGTATCGTGACCATCGTGCGCGGCACCATCGTGCCCGAGCTGTTCGGCGCCGCCGCCTATGGCGCCATCAGCGGCGCGTTGGCAACGCCGAGCATCCTGGCACGCGCTGCCGGACCGCTTCTGATGGCGCTGCTGTGGGCCGCATCGGGCAACTACAGCCTGGTGATATGGGCGTTGCTCGGCCTGTCGCTGATCGCGGTGGTTTTCTGGTTCGTCGCCGTGTCAGGCCGTCGCAGCTGATCGGACAGCCGTGAGGATCACGGCCGCAGCGGCAGCGTGAACCGGAAGGTGGCGCCGCCGGGACCGTTGGCGGCGAGCGTGACATCACCGCCATGCGCCCGGACGAGCTCGCGCGCGATGGCGAGACCCAGGCCGGATCCGCCCGGCCGGCCACCGGCGGCGAACGGCCGGAACAGGCTCGCTTCGACATGCACCGGCACGCCGGGGCCATCGTCGGCCAAGTCGACGACGATGGCTTGCGCGGTGCGCTCGCTGCGGACCGTCACCCCGCGCGCGCCCGCCTCGAAGGCATTGCGGCCGAGGTTGAAGATCACGCGGAACAGCAGGCTGCGGTCCGCCATCACCGCCAGCGTCAAGTCGACATCGTTGCGCCAATCCCGCAGCAGGTTGGGATCGGCCGACTCGCCCTGCTCCAGCAGCTGAACGCCGACCTCGTCGACCAGATCGGCGAGGTCGAACGTCGCCAGCTTCGGCGTCGGCCGGCCGCGGGCGTAGCTCAGCGTATCGGCACACAGCTTCACGGCCCGGTCGATGGAGGCGAACATGATCGGTGCCAGTTCGCGCACCTTGGGATCGTCGCTGCGCGCCAGCCTGTCGGTCAGCAGCTGCGTCGTCGCCAGCATGTTGCGCAGATCGTGATTGATCTTGCTCATGGCCGCGCCCAGTTCCGCCAGCCGCGTCTTCTGCAGCAGCGCCGAGCGCAGCTCGCGCTGCATGATCTCGAGCTCGCGATCGACAATGCCGATCTCGTCGGCACGGCGTACGGGCAACGGAGTGATGGTCTCGTCTTCCGGGTTGCGGCGGAAGGCGACCATCTCGGCCGAGACATGCTGAAGGGGGCGCACGATCAGCCAGCGCAGCGCCACATACAGAAGCCCGGCCGTGAACGCGGCGATGATGATCGACAGCAGCAGGATGCGCTGGGCGTAGCCGTACATCGCCACGCGCATCGGCAGCTCATCGACATAGACATAGACCTGAAACGACGGCATGCGGCTGGAGCGACCTCCGACCCGCAACTCGTAGCTGCCCGAGCGGGCCATCGCCTCCAGCGCATCCCAGATCAACTCCATGACGCTGGCGTTGACCAGGTCGACGGCGCCGATCGCCTCCGGTGTGCCGGGCGGCATCAGCACCCGCTTGGGCTTGCCAGGCTCGATCACGGTCACCGCATCGACGCGGGCATGGTTGAGCAGCGTGCGCGCCAGCCGTTCGTCGACCATGTTGTCGGGTGTGGCGTCGAGCGCCAGGGTCGCCAAGGTCCCCGATTCGATGCGCTCCTCCAACCAGGTCAGACGAAAGCGCGCGATCGAGGGCAGGAAAAGCGCCACCTCGGCCGTCATGACCGCCAGGACCACCAGCGCCAGGATCCGTGGCGACAGACCAGTTCCCAGCCCACGCCATCGCCGGCGCGGTTCGACGATCGACGTCGGACGGGCGGTATCGGTGCTGGCCATGCGCGACGGACAGTAGCCGAGCCCGGCCTCGCCGCCTAGGCCGCCCAATGTGATCAATCCGCCTTGGCACGCCGGATCGGCCTCTGGCAGGTTGCGCCATGGCCATCGCGGACCCAACCACCACACTCCTTGTTATCGACGTGCAGCGTGCCGTTGACGCTCCGTATTGGAATATGCACGGACCGCGCAATAATCCTGAAGGGGAGGCCAACATCGCACGGCTGCTGGACGGCTGGCGCCGGACAGCACGCCCCATCATCCACGTCCGCCATGACTCCACCGAGCCGCAATCGACCTATCTGCCAGGCGGGCCCGGGCATCCGTTCAAGCCGCAGGCCATGCCGCTGGACGGCGAGGCGGTGGTCGCCAAGCACGTGAACTGCGCCTTCATCGGCACCGATCTCGAAGCGCGCCTGCGGTCGGCCGGTACGCAGTCACTCGTGATCTGCGGTGTGATCACCGACAATTCGGTCGAGGCGACGGTGCGGGTGGCAGGCAATCTCGGCTTCGACGTCTGGCTGGCGGAGGATGCGTGCTGGACCTTCGCGCGCCGCGACCGGCGTGGCCGGGTCTGGCCGGCCGAAGACGTCCATAACCTGTCGCTGGCGATCCTAGAGGGCGAGTACTGCCGGATCGCGACAACGCGCGAGGTCCTGGCGACGATCGGCGCGGCGTGATCTTCTGTCTGTCATTCCGAGCGCAGCGAGGAATCCAGGCATCGCCCTGGATCCTCGCTACGCTCGGGATGACAGCCTCACCACAGCCTGAACAGCCAGCCGACGATCCGCCGCGTGCGCGGCGAGAAGAGCCAGTCGGTGAAGTAGGCGCCGGCAGCACGCTTGTTGACCTCGCCCAGCGTCGGATAGGGCACGATCATCTGCGCCACTGCCCCGATCTTCATCTTGCGTGACAGGGCCAGGCACCAGACCTGGATCAGCTCGCCCGCGCGGGCCCCGACGATGCCGGCGCCCAGCACGCGTCCGCGTCGATCGGTGACGATTTTCGCCAGCCCCTCGGTCTCGCGCTCGGCCTGGGCCCGGTCGTTCTCGTGCAACGTCCAGCGCACCACGCGCACGCCCTCGCCGTGCGCGGCACGCGCCTGGGCTTCGGTCATGCCGACCTGCGCCAGTTCCGGGTCGCTATATGTGCACCACGGCAGCGGCGCCGCCTGCACATTGATCGGTAAGCGAAACAGCGCGTGCTTGATCACCAGTGCCGCCTGGGCGCCGGCCATGTGCGTGAACGGCGCCAATCCGTTGACGTCACCGATGGCATAGACGCGCGGGTTGGTCGTGCGCAGCCTTTTGTCGACGGTGACGCCTTTACGAGTCGCGGTGATGCCAGCCTTGTCGAGCGCCAGCGCCTCGATGTTGGGCGCGCGGCCGGCCGCGACCAGCAGATGCGAGCCAGCCACGCGTTCCTCGCCACCGTTTGCCGTGATGACGGCCGCGATGCCCTCGCCATCACGCTCGATGCGCGCAATGCGGGCCTGCTCGCGAATGTCGATGCCTTCGGCGACCAGCCGTCGGCGCACGACGTCGACCAGTTCCGGATCGTCATTGCCCATCAGCCTGGCCGCTTCAAGCACCGTCACGCGCGACCCCAGCCGGCGATGGGCCTGTGCCATCTCCACGCCGATGGGCCCGCCGCCGATCACCAGCAGATGGTCGGGCCGGGTCAGGTTGTCGAACAGCGTCTCGTTGGTGAGGTAGGGAACGTCGGCCAGGCCGGGGATCGGCGGCGCTGTCGGCCGCGACCCGGTGGCCACCACGAAGCGTCGGGCGCGGATCAGCGTGTCGCCCGCCATCAGTTCGTCGCGCGAGACGAACTGCGCCTTCGCCTTGATCACGTGCACACCCAGGCCTTCGAAGCGCTCGACCGAATCGTTGGGCTCGATGGCGGCGATCACGCCGCGCACGTGATCCATGGTCGCCG
>DATEIF010000694.1:0-2537 GCA_035279205.1 Vineibacter sp. | reverse complement strand
CACCACGCACTCCTGCTACTACGGCGTCGATACGCCCTAGCGCGACAAGCTGCTGGCTGCCCGCATGGATGTCGCCAGCATGGCGCGCTTCATCGGCGTTGATTCGCTGGCCTTCGTCACCATGGACGGGCTCTACCGCGCCGTCGGTGAGCCCAAGCGCGATGCCGGCAACCCGAAGTTCTGCGACGCCTGCTTCACGGGTGACTACCCGATCTCGCTCGACGATCTGGACGACCCCGAACATCGCCAGCTGTCGCTGCTGCGCGAATCGGCCTGACATGACCACGGCCTCCTCGCCAGCCGCCACGGGCCGGCTGGCCGGCAAGCTTGCGCTGGTGACCGGCGCATCGCGCGGTATCGGCGCCGCCGTGGCGCACCGTTTCGCGGCCGAAGGCGCTCACGTGATCGCCATCGCCCGCACCATCGGCGGCCTGGAAGAGCTCGACGACACGATCAAGGCGGCCGGCGGCAATGCCACGCTGGTGCCGCTTGATCTGACCGAGTTCGACGCCATCGACCGCATGGGCCATGCGCTCTATGAGCGCTTCGGCAAGCTTGACGTGCTGGTCGGCAATGCGGGCCTGCTGGGCACCCTTTCGCCCGTCGGCCATATCGAGCCCAAGGTCTTCGAGCGCGTGCTTGCCGTCAATGTCACCGCCAACTGGCGCCTGATCCGGTCGCTCGATCCGCTGCTGCGCCGGTCCGACGCCGGACGCGCTATCTTCGTCACTTCGGGCATCACCCGCCGCGTGGCCCCCTACTGGGGCGCCTATGCCGCCACCAAGGCGGCACTCGAGACCCTGGTGCGCATCTATGCCGCCGAAGTGGCGCACACGCCGGTCAAGGCCAACCTGATCAATCCCGGCCCGACCCGCACGCGCATGCGGGCCGACGCCTTCCCCGGTGAAGACCCCGAGACCTTGCCGACCCCGGATGCCATCGCTGCCGCGTTCGTGCCGCTGGCGGAAGCGTCGTGCACCTTGCACGGCGAATGGATTGCGGCCGACGAGTGGCTGAAAGGCCAGACCGATTGACCAGGGCGGCGGGCACTCGCAGCGTCGAGCGCCGGCAGGAAGATTCCCTCCGCTGTCATCCTGCGGCTCTACAAGAGCGGCATGACCGAAGGCGACTTCGAGGTTGACCGACATGGCCATTCCCACCTTCATCCGCGAGCAGCCCGCGGTCCTCGATCGTTGCATCGCGTCGGCGCGCGCGTTCATGGCGACGTGGTCACCGGCTGCGTTCGATGGCATTGCGCTTGTCGGTTCCGGCTCCTCGTTCAATGCCTTGACCGTGGCGCGGCCGCAGTTCGTAACCGCCCGCCGCGGGCCGGTCACTCTGCATGAGCCGGAAGATTTCATCGCCGAGCTGCCGTATGCGTCCACCCGTCCCCTGGTGATCGTGCTGTCGCAGAGTGGTGCCAGCACCACATCCATTGCAGCGGCGACGGCAGCGGTGGCTGCCGGCCTTGCGACTCTGGCCATCACGGCGACGCCGGATGCCCCGTTGACGCAGACAGGCGCCGACGTGCTGGTCATGCCGGTGGGCGACGAACCGGTCGGACCGAAGACCAAGGGCTTCCTGGGATCCGTGGCCATGCTTCTGCTGGTGGCCGAAGCTCTCGGCGCGCCGGCAGCGGCGACAACAAGCGGCGATGTGCTGGCGCGGCTCGTCGCGCCGGCTCATGCCGCAGCCGCCGCACTCGTAGCGTCGCTGGGCGATGTCGATCAGATCGTGGTGGCCGGGCGGCGCGCCAACCACGGAATCGCACTCGAGGCGTCGCTGAAGATCAGCGAAATGGCCGGAGTTCCCACGGCGGCTTTCCCGACCGAGGAGTTGCTGCACGGTCGCCTGCATGGCCTGACGGCGCGCAGCGTCGCGTTCGTCATCACCGAGGGCGACCATGAACGCGCCGAAGCCGAGCGCGCGACGGCGGTGATGGCAGCGCACGGCTGTCGGCTGATCATCGCCGATTCGGCCGGCCAGCACTGGCTCAGGGACCTGGCGCTGCCGGAAGCGCCCTGGCGTGCGCTGGGCCTGATCCTGCCCTTTCAGTGGCTGGCCGTGCTGCTGGCCCAGGCGCGCGGCCTTCGACCGGACGCGATGCGCTATGGCAGCCTCTCGGCCGCGCTCGCCATCAAGATGGACGACCGACCGTGAGCGACCCCGCAGTCGGCATCGATATCGGCGGTACCGCAATCAAGCTGGGGCTGGTCGCGCCTGACGGCCACGTGCACGCCCGCCGCCGTCTGCCCTACGCCAGCCTGCTGAGCTTCGAGGATGTCGCGGACAGCCTGGCTGAAGCAGTGCGGACCATGGAAGCCGAGGCTGGCCGCAGGGCCATGCGCCTGGGCATCGCCGCGCCCGGCCATGCGCAGCCCGGCGATGGCGTCATGGTCGACGGCACGCGCAATGTACCGCTTCTGAAGGACCGATCGCTCGCCGCGGCCTTGAGCGAACGTCTCGACCTGCCGTTCGTGACCATGAATGACGGCAGCGCCGCCACGATCGGCGAACTGCGCTACGGCGCCGGCCGC
>DATEIF010000693.1:0-6899 GCA_035279205.1 Vineibacter sp. | reverse complement strand
GCGTGCCGATCGCGGTCAAGGACCTGTGCTGGACCAAGGACGTCCCGACCGCCGCCGGCATGACGATCCACAAGGACCACCGCCCCCGTGAAGACGCGACCGTGGTGCGTCGCCTGGCGGACGCCGGCGCGGTGCTGCTGGGCAAGCTGCAACTCACCGAGGGTGCCTACGCCGACCATCATCCTTTGGTCACTCCGCCGAAGAATCCCTGGCATGCCGACTACTGGCCCGGCATTTCGTCGAGCGGTCCCGGCGCGGCGCTCGCCGCCGGGCTGTGCTACGGCGCCATCGGCTCCGATACGGGTGGCTCGATCCGCTGGCCGTCGGCGGCCAACGGCGTCACGGGCCTGAAACCGACCTGGGGGCGCGTCAGTCGCCATGGCGTCTTCGAGCTGGCGGCCTCGATGGATCATGTCGGGCCGATGACACGCAGCGCGGTGGATGCCGGCATCATGCTGGGCGCGATCGCGGGCAGCGACGCGCACGACCCGACGACGCTGCGCGATCCGGTGCCGGATTACATGGCGGCTGCGGCACACAGTGTGCAAGGCCTGCGCATCGGCATCGATATCGCGTGGAACACCGACGACGTCGATGCCGCGACACAGGCCGTGCTGGCAGAAGCGACCGACGTGTTGCGCGGGCTGGGCGCCCACGTCGTCGACGTGCGCTTCCCCGATGTGACACAGGCCATCCTCGACTGGGTGCCGCACTGCGCCGTGGAGGCCGCCGTTGCGCACGAGGCAACATACCCAGCGCACAAGGGCTCTTATGGTCCGGTCCTGGCGTCAGTCATCGAGGCTGGCCGGGCCCTGAGCGGAACCGACTACCAGAAGATCCGACTGCGGCGCATGGATCTGCGCGGCCGGGTCTCGGCCCTGTTCGACACCATCGACCTGCTGCTGGCTCCCGTGCATCCGTTCGCGCCGCTGACGCTGGCGATGATCCGCACGCTGGGCGAACAGCCTGACCTCATCGTCAAGCTGCAGCGCTACACCTGCCCGTTCGACATGACCGGCAACCCGACGATCACGTTGCCTGGCGGCTTCACTTCGGCGGGCCTGCCGATCGGTTTCCAGCTCGTCGCCGGCCACCTCGGCGAAGCCACGCTGGTGCGCGCCGGTGCTGCCTTCCAGCGCGCGACGCCCTGGCATCGCCGCCACCCCACCCTCTGACATCACGCCCGCACGCCACGAGGAGAACCCATGATGCATCCCCCCATTTCGACCGAAGAGACCTGCTATCGAAAGCGCGTCCAGGTCCTGGACACGGACATGGCCTATGTCGATGTCGGCGAAGGCGATCCGATCGTGTTCCTGCACGGCAACCCGACGCCCTCGTACCTGTGGCGCAACATCATCCCCTACCTGCTGCCGCTGGGTCGCTGCCTGGCGCCCGATTTCGTGGGGATGGGCAACTCCGGCGCCGCGCCCAACGGCGCGTACCGCTTCGTCGATCATCAGCGCTACCTCGATGCCTGGTTCGAGGTGATGGGATTGGACAAGAACGTCATCCTGGTTGTTCACGACTGGGGCTCGGCACTGGGGTTCGCCTGGGCCCAGCGCCATCCCGAGCGGATCAAGGCACTGGTCTACATGGAGGGCATCGTGCGCCCGTTTCTGTCCTGGGACGAATGGCCGGAGGTGACACGCGGCTTCTTCCAGGCGCAGCGATCGCCCACCGGTGAGGACCTGATCCTGCAGAAGAACCTCTTCATCGAGTATCTGCTACCGCTGCGCGGCATCGCGCCCGAGGCGATGGAGGTCTATCGCCGCCACTACCGCAATCCCGGCCCGCAGCGCCAACCGATGCTGACCTGGACGCGCGAGTTGCCGATCGCGGGCCAGCCCGAGGACGTCGTGCGCATCGTCGATTCCTATGCCCGCTGGCTCGCCACCAGCCCGATCCCCAAGCTGTTCATCAACGGCGAGCCGGCCGGTTTCCTGATCGGCGCCCAGCGCGAGTTCTGCCGGACCTGGCCCAACCAGCAGGAGGTCACCGTCAAGGGCGCGCACTTCCTGCAAGAGGACGCACCGGCCGAGGTCGGCGAAGCGATGGCACGCTTCGTGGCGAAGGTCCTCGCCGGACAGATCGTGCCTCGGTTGGCGGCCAAACCATGAGCAAGAGCGCAGCCGCATTCCAGGCCGAGCAGGCTGGAAGCTTGCCCGGCCTTCTGGGCTTCGAATGGATCGATGCGCACGACGGCGTCGTGCGCGGACGCGTCACGGTTGGGCGTCAGCACCTGGCGCCGACAGGCTATCTTCATGCCGCCACCATCGTCGCGCTGGCCGATACGGCGTGTGGGTTCGGTTGCCTTGCCGCTTTGCCGGCGGACGCGTCCGGCTTCACGACCGCCGAGCTCAAGGCCAACTTCATCGGCACGGTTCGCACCGGCGGCATCACCTGCGAAGCGCAGCTGATCCATGGCGGACGCACGACCCAGGTCTGGGATGCCACGGTGAAGGATGAAAGCACCGGCAAGACCATCGCCCTGTTCCGCTGCACGCAGGTCGTTCTGTATCCGACCTAGGGCTGCTTATGGCAGGCACGAAGGACCCTGCGGTGCGTCGACCCGCACGAACGCGGTCATGAGGAGGAAGAATTACCACAGAGGCACAGAGGCACAGAGAAACACAGAGAACAATCTTTGCGCGCGCCGAGGGTGCGCTATGGCCTTATCTCTGTGTGCCTCATTGGCTAAGGCGGTTCGACCATACGCTGGGGGCGCGCCACTCCGTGGCGCGTCACGTGTTGATCCAGACGAAGACGCGCGACGGAGTCGCGCGCCCCCAGCGCGTGTCCGCACGACCGTGCGCCGTTTCAGCCTTCGTGGCCGGCGTAGCCGGTGGAGAACTCTGTGGTAATTCTTCATTCCGGTGCGACCGGCGCACCAGAACCTTCGCGGCGTTCGGGATGACTGTCGTGTCCGCGCCCTCTAGTCGTGCGTCTCGCCTGACAGCGGCGTGGCGCGCATCGATGGCCGGGCGTCGAACGCATCGAACCACGCAGCCAGCCGCGGCCGGCCATCGCGGAAAGACGGCAGCTCGCGGAACTCGAGCCAGCCCAGCATCGTCGCCAGCGCGACGTGGCCGACATGAATCGCGGGGCCCGTATCCAACGTGCGCTCGAGCCAATCGTAGCTTGCGATAAGCTTCGCCGTGTACCCGTCCCGCAACGGCGGATAGCGCAGCTCGACCGGACGGCGCACGGTCTCCCAGCGCACCGCGATGCCAGCGTCACCCATCCCCTGGGCCGCGGCCTGGATGCGCAGCGCCTGCCAGCGGGCCTCGCCCTCGGGTGGAATCAGCTTCGGCCCGTCATGCAAGGTGTCGAGGTAGGCGCAGATGACGTCGGAGTCGAAGATCGGCGACAGCCCCGGACGGATGAGCACCGGAACCTTGCCCAGCGGGTTCTCGGCATAGACCGCCTCGTTGCGGCGCGTCGGACTGGTTTCGTGATGCACGACCTCCAGCCGATCGGCGATCCCGACCTCATGCGCGAAGACCAGCGCCTTGCGGGCGTATGGCGAATGCGTTTGATAGAGAAGTTTCATGGTTCTCCCGGGAGGTTCGCCGACGTGGTCGCCTGCAGCGGCCATCGTCCCAGCTCGATGTGCTCGCCTTTTCCATACAGGCTACGCACGAGGACGAACTCTCGCACCGTCCAGCCAATGGTCTCGACGCGCTGCTCGGCAATAGGTCGGTCGCCATACAACAAGGTCACGTGAGGCGTGAAGCGGGAGTGCACATAGGGTCCGAGCCCGACCTTTTCCATAGCCTTCCCCAGATTTCGACGCAGCATCATCACGCCGACAAGCCCATCGTCACCGCGAAGAACCAGCGGCACGTGGCCCGGCTTTGCCCGGAAGCTCTCCAGACGATCGAAGGCAACCTCGAATGGCGGCATCGCAACAGCCGCCGCGGCATGCTCGCCGGCGAACAGCACACGGCGCTCATCATCGAGGCGTTGCAGTGTGAGGTGCAGGCACGCCGCTTTGATCGGCTGTCCTCTCAGCCGATGACGGTCATTCTCCCGAACGGCGATGCGTCGAATATCAGAGGCGACAGACTCATCCGGCTTGAGCGCAAAGAAGACATTATCGGCACGCAGTGGCGCGGCTCCGATTCCCCAAAGCGATGGTTGGTATGACATGGCGCGCCCTCACGCATTGGACTTGACTCCCGTTCATTTATGTTCTTCTTTTGTTCTTGCCAGCCCAATCTGCTAAGGCGGCGCGGACAGGAGGTCGGGATGGAGTCGGCAGCCACCATCCTTCATGCCGATCTCGATGACTTCTATGCCTCGGTCGAGCAGCTGCTCGATCCGTCGCTGCGTGGCAAGCCGATCGCGGTGGGCGGCGGTGTCGTGCTGGCGGCCTCGTACGAGGCCAAGGCCTTCGGCGTGCGCGGCGGCATGCCGGGGCGGCGGGCGCGCGAGCTTTGTCCGCAGCTCATCTTCGTCGGCGGCCGTTTCGACGAGTATCAACGGCTGGGTGACGCGGCCATTGCCGTGCTCAACGACTTCACCCCACTGGTGGAGCGTATCTCCATCGACGAGGCGTTTGCCGACGTGATGGGCTGCACGCATCTTTTCGGACCGCCGGCGGAGATTGCCGCGGCGATCCGCCGTCGCGTGCGGACGGACCTGGGCCTGCCGATCTCAGTCGGCGTCGCCCGCACCAAGCACCTCGCCAAGATCGCCTCGCAGGTCGCCAAGCCCGACGGGCTGGTGGTGGTCGATCCTGCCACCGAGCTGGAGTTCCTGCACGACCTGCCGGTCGAGTTGATGTGGGGTGTAGGTCCGGTCACCAAGGCACGGCTCGCCGAAAGCGGCGTGCTCACCATCGGGCAGCTGGCGCGCCTGCCTGGCCGGTCGTTGCAGCGGCTGTTGGGTCCGGCTGCCGGCGAGAAGCTGACGGCGCTGGCGTGGAACCGCGATCCGCGCGAGATCAGGACGCACCACCGCGCCGGATCGGCGGGAGCACAGTCGGCGCTGGGCAGGAAGCCCGCCGACGAACGCACGTTCCAGCCGACCCTACGCTATCTCGCGGACAGGGTCGCCACACGGCTGCGCGCCAAATCGCGGCCCGGGCGGACAGTGACGGCCCGTGTTCGCTTCAGCGACCTGCGATCGGTCACGCGCTCCGTCACGCTCGACGCACCGGTTTCGGCGACCGCGATTCTGGCCGAGGTTGCCGAGACCTTGGTGCGCGGGATCCTGGCGCAGTATCCGCTGGAGGACACGATTTCGCTGCTGGCGATCTCCGTATCGAACCTCGAGGAGCACGCCGAAATACAGCTGGATCTGCCCCTGGGCCTTGACGACGAGCCACGCCGTCCCGGCAGCAAGAAAGGATTGGCCCGCTGGGCAGCCGATTGCGCCATCGACAAGGTCCGCGCGCGCTTCGGCTGGAACGCGGTCGGCTACGGATCGGTCGCCCTGGGCATCGCCCGCTCGGTGCCCGACGCCTTCCGCGAGCTGGCCGAAAAGGATCTGTAGCGCGTTCCCACGCGGCAATGGTCAGGTCAGCCGCTCTTCACGACCGCGCACGAGTTGCGACAGGGCCACCGCCACGATCAGCGCTGCGCCGTAGAACAGGTCCTGGACATAGGTTGAGACACCCAGGATCGACAGTCCGGTGATCCCGGTGACCAGGAAATAGACCGCCACCACAGAACCGATGGCGTTGAACCGGCCGGGCACGATGCTGGTGGCGCCGAGAAAGGCGGCCGCGAACGCCGGCAGCAGATACGTCAATCCCGAGCTGGGATCGGCAGCGCCCGTGGTGCCGGCGTAGAGGATGCCAGCCAGCGCTCCGAGGCCGGCGGATGCCACCAGCGCTGCGAACCTGACCCGATCGACCTTGATGCCGGACAGCCGGGCGACCTCGCGGCCGCGTCCGACGAAGAGCAGGCGCTGCCCGATCGCCGTGTGGCCGAAGACGTACCAGATCACCAGCGCGACAATCAGGGCATAGTAGAACGCCAGCGGAATGCCGAACAGGCGCGTGGCGATGACAGCCGTGATCAGTTTCGAATCGATGCCGCTGATCGTCTGCGAATCGGAGAACCACAGCGTGACGCCATGAATGAACGTCCCCATGCCCAGCGTCACGATCAGTGAGTGGATACGGAAATAGAGGATGATGGCCGCGTTCGCCGCGCCCACCAGCAGCCCCACCAGCAACGCGGTCAGGATCGCCGCTTCGATCGGCCAACCATGCGTGACGTTGAGAACCGCGACCAGCATCGAGCAGGTGGTCAAGACGCTGGCGACCGACAGATCGTAGTCGCCGGCCGTGAGCGGGATGATCAGGCTGAGCGTGACCACGACCAGCACCGCCTGCGAGCCGAAGATCGTCGAGAAATTGGCCCAGGACAGGAACACTTCCGGGCGGATGGCGCCGAAGATGGCGATGACGGCAAGCCAGGCCACGATGAGGCCATACCGCTCGCCGCGGTCGATCCAGACCTGGCCGGTTCTCTCTTCCCGCGCCGCGCGGTCTGTGTCCTGCCGCCTGGCCGACGTCATCGTCACGAAACGCTCCCGGTAGTGTCGCCAAACGAGACATAACAGAGTTCCGCGATCGCCGGCTTGGAGATGGCATCGCCCTCGAGGCTGGCGACGATCCTGCCGCGCGACAGCACGATCACCCGATCGCAGATCGCGGCGAGTTGCTCGTGATCGGAGCTGGCGCACAGCACCGCTGTACCGTTTTCACTCATGCGCCGGATGATCCTGAAAATCTGCTCGCGGGCGCCAATGTCGACTCCCTGTGTCGGCTCGTCCAGCAGGATCAGCTTGGGGTCGATCTGGAACCACTTGGCCAGCACGACCTTCTGCTGATTGCCGCCCGACAGATGCGCCATCATGCGCGACGGATCGCGCGGCCGCACGTC
>DATEIF010000692.1:0-6902 GCA_035279205.1 Vineibacter sp. | reverse complement strand
GTCCGGGCTGACGTCCCGCACGCCGTAAGACCGTAAGCATCGTCCAGCACGACCGGATGCGTGATGTCCGGGCGCTTGGACCCGAGGACCGCATGAAGACGACTGTATTGGCTGCCGCCGCCATCGGGTTGGTCGGTTGCGCCAGCCCCTTGCCGACGCCGCAGACGGGCGCCGACCCCGCCGATCCGACCGTATCGGTCAGTGCGCCCCCGTATGTGCCGGTGACCGCCGGCAATACCGACTATCGACCTGTCGAGCCCAAGCCGTGGCGCGATCTGAACGATCGCGTCGCGCCGGGCGCCCGGAGGACGCCGTGATCAAGGCGCGTACCTCACGGTCCATCGCCGCGGTGCTCGGCGCCGTCCTGCTCTCAGGATGCGCCTCGTTCACGCCTGACGGCGGCATGTCCGTCGTGCAGGACAAGACGCGCACCGCGATCGGCAAGGACGTGGTGAAGATCACCAACGAGGCCGATGCGCGCGCCGCGCGCGAACGCATCGATGCGCTGCTGGCCGGGCCGCTCGACATCGAGGGCGCGGTGCAGATCGCGCTGCTCAATAATCGCGGCCTGCAGGCGGCCTACAACGATCTCGGCATCTCCGAGGCGGCCTACGTTGCCGCCAGCCTGCCGCCCAACCCGATCGTGTCGCTGGCACGCACGGCCGGCAAGGGCACGGTCGAGATCGAGGCCAGCATCGTGCTGAACATCCTGGCGCTGTTCACGCTGCCGGCGCGTACCGCAATCGCGGCACAGGAGTTCAATCAGGCGCAGTATCGCGCGGTCGAGACGAGCTTTCGCCTCGCTGCTGAAACGCGGCGCGCCTATATCCGCGCCGTCGCGTCGCAGGAACTGGTGAGCTTCCTGACCCAGGCGCGGGCCTCGGCCGATGCCGCCGCCGACCTGATGCGCAAGCTGGGCGAGACCGGCAGCGCCAACAAGCTCGACCAGGCGCGTGCCGGCGCCTTCAACGCCGAGGTCGGCGTGCAACTGGCGCAGGCGCGCCTGCGCGCGCGAAGCGACCGCGAGTCGCTGATCCGGCTGCTCGGGCTGTGGGGCGATGACCTCGCCTTCAGGCTGCCGGCGACGCTGGCGCCGCTGCCGCGCACCATCAGCGCGGCGGCGGACGTCGAAGCCGACGCGATCAGCCGTCGGGTCGACCTGCTGATGGCGCGTCGCGAACTGGACGCGATGGCCAAGGCCGCCGGACTGACCGAGGCGACGCGGTACATTTCGTTGCTGGAGCTGGGCGGGCTCGGCACCTTCGAGCGCAGCCGCACACCCGAGGGCACCGAGCGGGGCCGGCGGCTCGGGCCCGGCATCGATATCGAGATCCCGATCTTCGATGGCGGCGAGACCAGCCTGCGCCGGGCGCGCGAGACCTACATGCGCGCCCTGAACCGGTTGGCGGAGAAGGCGGTCAACGTCCGCTCCGAGGCGCGTACGGCGTACCAGACGTACCGCGCGTCCTACGACATCGCGCGCCAGTATCAGCAGAGCGTGCTGCCGCTGCGCAAGATCGTCTCCGACGAGGCGCTGCTGCGCTACAACGGCATGCTGATCGACGTCTTCGAGCTGCTGACGACGGCGCGCGAGCGCATCACCAGCACCATGGCCGCCATCGAGGCCAGACGCGACTTCCTGCTGACCGAAGTCGATTTCCAGACCGCGATCATCGGCGGTGGCGGCGAGGGGCGCGGCGGCACTGCCGCGCCCGCCGCCGAAACCAATGCCGCGCACTGACCCCACGAGGCATCCCATGAGCATTTCACGTCGCAATCTTCTCGAGGCCTCCGGCATCGTCCTGCTGGGTGCCGCCGCTGTCAGTGGCCGCGTGCAGGCGCAGTCGATCCCCGAGGCGCCGGTCATGGACAAGACCACCATGCAGCCGCCGCTCGTGCCCACCAGCGGGCCGGACTATCAGCCGGTCGTCACCTTGAACGGCTGGACCCTGCCGTGGCGCATGAACGGCGACTGGAAGGAATTCCATCTCGTCGCCGAGCCGGTCATCCGCGAATTCGCGCCCGGCATGGTGGGCCATCTGTGGGGCTACAACGGCCAGGCGCCGGGCCCCACGATCGAGGCGGTCGAGGGCGACAAGGTGCGCATCTTTGTCACCAACAAGCTGCCCGAGCACACCACGGTCCACTGGCACGGCATGATCCTGCCCAGCGGCATGGATGGCGTCGGCGGCCTCAGCCAGCCGCACATCCCGCCGGGCAAGACCTTCGTCTACGAGTACGTGCTGAAGAAGAGCGGCACGTTCATGTACCACCCGCACGCCGACGAGATGGTGCAGATGGCGATGGGCATGATGGGGATGTTCATCGTGCATCCGCGCGATCCGGCGTACCGCCGCGTCGATCGCGATTTCGTCTTCATCATGAGCGCCTACGACATCGATCCCGGCACCTACGTACCCAAGGTCGCCGAGATGACGGATTTCAACATGTGGACCTGGAACAGCCGGGTCTTTCCCGGCATCGACGTGATGCCGATCCGGCTGGGCGATCGCATCCGCGTGCGCATCGGCAATCTCACCATGACCAACCATCCGATCCATGTGCACGGCCACGACATCCGCGTGAGCTGCACCGACGGCGGCTGGGTGCCCGAAAGCGCCCAGTGGCCGGAGACGACGATCGACGTGCCGGTGGGCGCCATCCGCGCTTTCGACATGCTGGCCGACAACCCGGGCGACTGGGCGTTCCACTGCCACAAGTCGCACCACACCATGAATGCCATGGGGCACGACGTGCGCACTTACATCGGCGTCGACAAGCGCGAGATCGCCAAGAAGATCCGCCGCCTGGTGCCCGACTACATGCCGATGGGCACTAAGGGCATGGCCGACATGGGCGAGATGGAGATGCCGCTGCCGGCCAACACGCTGCCGATGATGACCGGCTTCGGCCCGTTCGGTCCGATCGAGATGGGCGGCATGTTCACGGTAATGAAGATCCGCGAGGGGCTGGCCGCCAACGACTACAAGGATCCCGGCTGGTACCAGCATCCGACCGGCACCGTCGCCTATGAATGGCAGGGCGCGGCGCAGGCGCCGTCACGCGCGCCCCAGACACCGGCGGCACCACAGCCGGTGCCGCGCATGACCAAGCCGGGCGCGCCATCCGGCGGCCATCGCAATCACTGACACGCAGCAAGACAGGAGCAAACCCATGCGTCTGCGATTCCTTATCCTTCCCGTGGTGGCTGCGTTGGCGGTCTCGGGTGCCGCCGTTGCCGCACCGGGACACAAGCCGGGCGAGGGCCATGGCCACAGCGAGTCCGATGAGACCAACTACGGCATGCCCGGCGATCCCAAGAAGCCGGCGCGCATCGTGCAGATCACCATGACGGAGGCCGACGGCAAGATGCTGTTCATCCCGGACAAGATCGAGGTGCGCCGCGGCGAGCAGATCCGCTTCATGCTGCGCAATGCCGCCGGCCAGGACCACGAGTTCGTGCTCGGCACCCTGGAGGAGAACCTCAAGCACGGCGAGGAGATGAAGAAGAACCCCGACATGGAGCACGACGATCCCAACGCCAAGCGGCTGGCTGCCAAGAAGACCGGTGAGATCCTCTGGAAGTTCACCAAGGCCGGCACGTTCGACTTCTCGTGCCTGCTCCCCGGCCACCGCGAGTCCGGCATGTTCGGCACCGTGATCGTGAAGTAGCCCGACCTCTCCCCGGTGGGGAGAGGTGCATCAAGGAGACACACATGCGTAAGTTCATCACGACGCTGGCCGCTTCGGTCGCTCTCGGTACATCACTGGCCTTCGCCCAGGCCGTGCCGGTCGACGGCCAGGTCATGAAAATCGACGAGCCGGCCGGCAAGATCACGCTCAAGCACGGGCCGATCAAGAATCTCGACATGGACGCCATGACCATGGTGTTCCGCGTCAAGGATGCCGGCATGCTGAAGGCGGTGAAGGTCGGTGACGCGGTGAAGTTCGAGGCCGAGCGGGTCAATGGCGCCATCACCGTGACCAAGATCCAGAAGCGATGAAGGCCTGGGAATGACCGACAATGGTGCAGCGCCGGTGCCGCAGCGCGGCGACGGCGCTGCCGATCGCATTCTGGTGGTCGACGACGATCCGCAGACCCGCCACATGGTGATGCGTTATCTGCTGGAGAACGGCTTTCAGGCCAGCAGCGCGCGCGATGCCCGGGAGATGCGCGAGGCGCTCGGCACTACCGACGTCGACCTGATCGTTCTTGACGTCATGCTGCCGGGCGCCTCCGGGCTCGAGCTCTGCCGCGAGGTGCGGCAGCGGTCGACGACACCGGTCATCATGCTGACTGCCAAGGGCGACGAAACCGACCGCATCGTTGGCCTGGAGATCGGCGCCGACGACTACCTCGCCAAGCCGTTCAGCCTGCGCGAGCTGCTGGCGCGGATCAAAGCCGTGCTGCGTCGTCGCGGCGCGCGGACGCTGCCTGTTGGTCTTGCGGCGCAATGCCTGCGCTTCAACGGGTGGACGCTGGATCTTACCCGCCGCGAGCTGCTGTCACCGGCCGGTGCCGTCGTGGAACTGAGCACCGGCGAATACGATCTCCTGGTGGCCTTCGCCGAGCATCCGCAGCGTGTGCTGTCGCGCGAGCGGCTGCTCGACCTGGCACGTAACCGCATTGCGGCCGGCTTTGACCGCAGCATCGATGTCCAGGTCAGCCGCCTGCGCAGCAAGATCGAGACCGAGGACGGGCCGCCCATGATCAAGACGGTACGCGGCATCGGCTACATGTTCACGCCGGCCGTCCTCAGGCCATGAAATTCCTGCCCGATACGCTTGCCGGCCGGACGATCGCGATCATGTTGATCGGCCTGGGCGCTTTTCACGCCATCGGCCTGTGGCTTTACAATACGGGCTTCCACGCCGAGATCGGCTACAGCAACGAACGTCAGCTCGCCGAGCGTCTGGTTAGCATCAAGCGGGTCATCCTCGCGCGCGCGCCGTCGGAACGCGAGGCGGTGGCGCACAGCCTGTCGGGGCATACGATCGAGGTCCATTGGGGCATGGAGACGCCGATCGCGGCGGAACCTTCCAGCGATCCGGCGGCGGTGACGCTGAGGGCGCACCTGGCCGAGTTGGCGCCGGAGATCGCCACCGACGGATTGCGCGTCGCGGTATCGCATCAGCGCGGCGCCATGACCAAGCGCCATTCGATATGGGTCGCCGCCCACCTCAACGACGGCTCCTGGATCAATTTCTCGGTGGCCGATCCCGACGGCCCGACGGCGGCCTGGTACGGCACGCTGCTGTCCACCACGGCGATGGCCATGGGGATCCTGATCATATCGATCATCCTCGTGCGCGGCGCGACGGCGCCGTTGCGGGCCGTGACCCAGGCGGCCCGGCAGCTGGGTCGTGATCCCGCCGGACCACCGATTAGGGTGCACGGCCCGCGCGAGGCGCGCGAGGCGGCCATGGCCTTCAACGAGATGCGCGAGCGCATCACGCGCCTGATGGAAGACAGGGCACGGACCCTGGCGGCGGTATCGCATGACCTGAGGAGCCCGCTCACGCGCATGCGGCTGCGCGCCGAGCTGCTGGCGGACCGCCAGACGCGCGAGGTCATCACGACAGACGTGTCCGAGATGGAGACTATGATCGACACCGTGCTGGCCTTCCTGCGTGGTGAAGCCGAGACGGAGCCATGCCGGTCGATGGATATCGCGAGCCTCGTCGCCACGATCTGCAACGATCTCGCTGATCAGGGTCACGATGTGACGTTCGACAGGGCGGGGCCGGTGGTTCTGTCCGTGCGGCGCCTGATGCTGAAGCGGGCAATCGCCAACCTGGCTGCCAACGGTGTCAAGTACGGCCAGCGCGTTCGTGTCACGCTCGAAATCCGGGCATCGCACATCGCCATCATTGTCGATGACGACGGACCCGGCATTCCCTCCAAGCACATGGACGACGTCTTCGAGCCGTTCTGGCGATTGAGCGAGGGGCGCGGCCGAGATGGCGTCGGCCTCGGCCTGACCGTGGCCCGCATGGCGGCGCGCGCCCATGGCGGCGACGTCGCCCTGCATAATCGCCCCGAGGGCGGTCTGCGCGCCGAACTGACGCTGCCCGTGCAGCGTGATCAGGTGCAGGCGTAGCTGCCCGACATCACTGATTCTGGTTCAGCTTTTCAAGCCGTTCCTGCTCGCGAAACTCGTCGGCGGCATGCGGCTGGGTGCGTTCGTCGGGCCGGTCAGCGGACATGTCGATGAACGTCTGCCGGTCGTGGATATGGCAGTCGCTGCGTTGGTCGTGATGTTGGCACGTGGGAAGTGCCTCAACGGGCTTCGCGGGCTTCTGGGCCTGGGCCGGCGCGAGCACCGCTGCAGCCAGGATCAATGCCACACAGGTCGCGGCAAGAGTGTTCATCGGGAAACCTCCGTTCTCGCCAATCACGGTTGAACCGGATCGAGCGGGTCACACATGGAGGTCGGTTGTTACTGAGGCATATCGCCAGCGTATCAAATTGTATCGGCAGCAAGCCCGTCGGTAGTGCCTGAAATATTTCGTTACATCAGGGAAATACTTGGGAAAAGCCACCCCCTTAGGCTCCGGTCATCGCAGTTGGATGTGTCCAGCGAAACAGACGGTCGAAGGCCTGTTCGCTTCCGGTGGAGCTGCGATCGCGCCGCAGCCCTCGCTGCGGCGCGTCAGGGCAGTGTTGAGCAGGAATCACGAGGCCGTCCGGCCCGGAGCGGGGGAAAAGCATGAAAAAGGCACACTTGGGAACAACCGCGCTGGTTGCGGGTAGTCTGCTGGCGACGCCGTCTATCGCGGCCGATCCGATCAAGCTCGAGTTACGCGGCTATTTCCAGGCCATGATCATTCTGGGCCAGATCGGGCGCGACGTGTCGACCGCCGGCGTCGGGCAAAGCTACCAGTCGACGAACTTCAAATAC
>DATEIF010000691.1:0-2254 GCA_035279205.1 Vineibacter sp. | reverse complement strand
CGGCCGCGGCGCGACGTCTATCTCCAGGACCCCACTCAGTCGGAACTCGGCGTGAAGCAGCGTGGAGGACAGCCCGGCCTTGAACTGAAGGGCTTGATCGCTATCCACGCACCCTATGAGGGCCAGGCCCCGTTCCTTGCGCCGGTCGAGATCTGGCGCAAGTGGACGTTGGTGGCGATGAGCCTGGATACGGCGCCGGTTCTCGTCGCCGAGAAGACGCGATGGCTGCGTACGTTCGACACGTGTACGGCGATGGCACGTGAGGTGGTGCTCGATGCGACCGGCGTGCCGGCCAACGGCGATCCGCCACCGGTGCTGGGCTGTCATGCGGAGCTCACCCAAGTGGTGATCGCGGAGTCGGGTGCCCTCTGGTGGACGTTCGGTCTGGAGTCCTTCGGCAGCGGCGCGGTGATCGACAGCCTTCAGAAGACCGTCGCCGAACTCACCTCGCGTCGTCCCCCGTCCCTGGGCGCCGCCGAGAGTCTCAGCTACCCGGCCTGGCTGTCGAAATATGGCACAGGCCGCCTCTGACGGCGGCACCACACCAGCGATGCCGCGCCTCCAAGGCGGAACTTGACCAGACCCGGGACGTTCACCGCCCGACAGGATCCGGGTGTGCCGGACCGTCCTGATCTTCGAAGGACGCCACATGGCCACCGCCGAAACGCTTATCGCCGAAACCGAGACCATCGGCCTTCCCGACGACGCGGGATCCGCGGTCAGCTGGAGCGCCATCGTCGTTGGCGCGGTCGTGGGCCTCGCCGCCACGATGGCTATGGTGACGCTGGGTGTCGGTGTCGGGCTCAGCCTGTACGATCCATGGGCGCCCATCGGCGGCACCGCCCGGCAATTGTCGATCGGCGCGGTGGTGTGGTTCATCACGGCCCAGCTCTGGGGCCTTTTTGTCGGCGGTTATGTCGCCGGCCGGCTGCGGCGTCGATCGCTCGCCGGGCCCGACGACGAGACGCGTTTCCGCGACGCCGCGCACGGTGGTGCGGTCTGGGCCCTGGCGTTGATCATCGGCGTGGCGTTGAGCGTCGTTGTCACGCTCTCGGCGGCGCGCACGGCGGGTCAAGCGGCCACGGCTGCGGCAACACTCGGTGCCGGTACCGCCGCGTCGACGGTGGCCGCCGTCGACGATGGTGAAATCGGCATGTTGGCGCGGCAGCTCACTCAGGGCGCCGCGGCGGGCAATGCCGAGGCGCGCGCTCAGGCGTCCGATATCGTCGATATCCTGCGGCGCAGCTGGACCCGAGGCGAAATGGACGCCAGCGATCGCGACTATTTGGCCAGTATCATCGCGCAGCGCACCGGCATCCCCGAAGCCGAAGCCAGGGAGCGCGTAACGCGCGCGGAGCAACAGGTACGCGCCACTGCTCAGCAGGCCCAGCAACGGGCCAAGGAAGCTGCCGACAAAGCCAAGCGCGCCGGCGCCTTCACGGCTTTCTGGGGCTTCATCGCCCTCCTGCTGGGCTGCACCGGCGCGGTTGGCGGCGCCCTGCTGGGTGGAGCGCACCGGTGGGAGCCGTAACGGGCGTCCGGTTCCGTTTTCGAAGGAGAGGACGATGCTGTACTGGGCGCTGGTATTCCTGATCGTGGCTCTCGTCGCCGCGGTCCTCGGTTTTGGCGGCATCGCCTCGGCGGCGGGCGGTATTGCACAAATCCTCTTCTTCATTTTCCTGGTGCTGTTCGTGGTCGGCGCATTGGTAGGATTGGCCGGTCGCCGACGCTGACGTCCCATGAAGTGATCCAGGACATCGAGGGAGGTACCTATGCAGCATCGTGCGACAGCCCGCACCGCGCGGGCGATGTGGCGAGAGGTTCAGGACCTTCAGCGGCAACTTGCACCGATCGCCGCATCGATTGACAGCACGATCGCGGCCGGCGGCGCCGACGCCAAGCGCGTGGTTGCCGACAAGGCGCGCACATTTCTCGCGCTTGCCACGGAGCTGGTGGACAATCTTGCGCGCGATACTGCCGAAGGTGCCGCGACTGTTGCTGCTGACACGGCGCAGACGGCGCGTGCATTGGCCGACGGGGGCATCGCGTGTCTCGAGGACTCGATTCGCCAGCGGCCGTTGGCGGCGGCAGTGTCGGCATTCGCGTTGGGCTGGTTCAGTTCGCGGTTGCTGTCACACCGACGGTATTGATCAGTGTCGTGCCCTCCGGCGCAGCGCGCCGTACGCGGCTGAACCACAGGCCCACTTGAGCGACCCTTAGGTGGGTGACAGGGCGTGAGAGACTGCCATGGCGC
>DATEIF010000690.1:0-16103 GCA_035279205.1 Vineibacter sp. | reverse complement strand
CCAGACGATTTCCGTCGAGCCGCCGCCGATATCGACCAGCAGTACGTGGGTCGCGCCCCGGTCGATCAGCGATTCGCAGCTGGCCAGCGCCAGGCGGGCCTCCTCGTGGGGCGAGATAATCTGGAAGGCAAGGCCTGTGCGCTGCTGCACCCGGGCCAGGAAATCGGCGCTGTTCAGCGCCCGCCGGCAAGCCTCGGTGGCGATGTGCCGCGACCTTGTGACGCCGGCCTTCTGGATCTTGTTGGCACACGCGTCCAGCGCCTCCAAGGTGCGCTCGATCGCCCCGCTGCACAGTACCTGCTGGGCGGCGACGCCCTCGCCCAGGCGGACCGGCCGGGAATAGGAGTCCAGCACGTCAAAACCGGTGGCCGACGCGCGCGCCACCAGCAAACGGCAGTTATTCGTGCCGAGGTCGATGGACGCGAACGTGTGCGCAAACCGCCCACACCGCCAACCGCCGACTCCGGTACCCGCCTCCGACATCTTCGAGCCTCTCCGACTCGTGATGGTACCGAAGCATGTGCCGATCGGCGAGCAAAATCAGGGACGTGCGAACCGCAGCGCGGTGCTTGCCAAGGGCGCCGCTCGCCGCTACATGATCGCTGGCCGCCGGCCCGGCATCCGGTGGGGGATAGTTTAACGGTAGAACGACGGGTTCTGACCCCGTTAGTCTAGGTTCGAATCCTAGTCCCCCAGCCAGGTCCATACTCTGTAGAAAATCAATCACTTAAGCCGACCCTGGCGGGCGCGTTGTGGCGCCTTGTGATGATGGCCCTGGTGAAGCGTTGGAGCGCATCGATGAAGACCAAGCTGCTTGGCCGCACCGGCATTTCCGTCTCCGGGCTCTGCTTCGGCACCATGTCGTTCGGCGGCGACGCCGACGAGGCCACATCGGCGGCGATGTACGCGGCCTGCCGCGATGCCGGCATCAACTTCTTCGACTGCGCCGATGTGTATAACGGCGGCAAGGCGGAGGAGATTCTCGGCCGCTTGGCGAAAGGCCACCGCGACAATCTGGTGCTGACCACCAAGTGCTTCGGTCCGACCAGCGCCGATGTGAATGCCCGCGGCAACACCCGCCGCCACGTGGTGCGCGCGGTGGAAGCCAGCCTGAAGCGCCTGCAGACCGACCGCATCGACGTGCTGTTCCTGCACCAGTTCGACCGCCAGACGCCGATCGATGAGTCGCTGCGCGCGCTGGAGGACGTGGTTCGCGCCGGCAAGGTGATCTATCCAGCCGTCAGCAACTGGTCGGCGTGGCAGACCCAGCGCGCGCTCGACATCCAGGAGCGTCATGGCTGGGCCCGGCTGCAGGTCATCCAGCCGATGTACAACCTGGTGAAGCGCCAGGCCGAGGTCGAGATCCTGCCGATGGCCGAAGCCAACGGTGTCGGCGTCATGCCCTACAGCCCGGCCGGCGCCGGCCTGCTGTCGGGCAAGTATCTCGGCCAGGCCTCGGGGCGGCTCACCACCAACAAGATGTACGAGGCGCGCTACGGCGAGCCGTGGGCGTTCGAGGTCGCGGAGAAGTACAGCGCCTTCTGCAAACAGAGGGGCCTGCATCCGGTCAGCACCGCCATCGCCTGGGTGGCCACCCATCCCGCGGTCACCGCTCCTATCGTCGGCGCACGCAACGTCGAGCAGCTGCGCGATTCACTGGCCGCCGCGACAGTCGACATGACACCGGACCTGCGCGCCGAGATCGCCGCCCTCTCGCGCACCCCGCCGCCGGCCACCGACCGTCTGGAGGAGCAGAAGACGACCAGGGGCTGACCTTCATCCCCGCCGCACGCGGGTGGCGAAACGCTCCGAAGCGGTCAATTCGCCCCCACCCTCCCATGACGGGATCAGGTGGGCGACGATCGACCAATGGTCGGGCTGCTCACGGTTCTGCCAGAACCGAACCAAGCCGTCATGCAGCGGCACGCCGGGCGGCCGACCCGCTACAAGGTAGCGCCTGAGCCACTCATTCAGCCGGCCCTCGAGACGATCGTGCCACGTCTTCAAATCGATGGTGCTGCTCGGACCGGCTTCCCGGGTCGCTGCGGCATACTGCATGAGCAGGTAGTGCATGATGCGCGACCCACCCAGGACCGGCGGAAGCGTCGAGCGCTCGCGCTCAAAGGCCATTGCGGCCGGCATATCGCGCGCGGCCGGCCGGCGCAGGGTCATCTTACTGGCCATGACCGCCCTGTTATCGTGACGGAAGACTGACAGTACACCGTGCGACGCCAACGCAGCGCCGCGCAAATCACCGGTGCGGTCCGTTGTCGGTGCAAAGAAGGATGCAGCCCATTCGTTGTGCGCGAAGGCGGACGTCAGACGACCGGCGACGGCATAAGGACCGGCTGTCGAGTCATCGACCACCACGGTGAAATTCGCTCCGTGGGTTTCTCGCAGCGCTTGCCAGTCTGCGAAAGCAGCCCCATCGCTGGCACCAACGGGCGCCGCTTCGAGACTGGCCAACAGCGAGGGAGCAGCCGGCAGCAGCACCGGCGCAAAACAGCGACTCGCGATCTCGCCCAGCTGGCCGACCAGCGCGATATCCTGCTGCGTGATGTCGATGTCGACGACCAGAAGTGCGTAAGGTTCACCGTCCGGATCGTCGTGCGGCTCGAGGAACAGGTGCTTGAACAGAGACGTGTCCTCGACATCGTCGGCAGTGGCGAGAAGGTGACCGAGCCCCTGCCGCGAGCAGTCCAGCAGACGAATGCGCACAAGCGGATTCGTGGCGGCGATCGACACCAGATCGTGCAGCCCGCGCCAAGCCCGTGCCATGCGTACGAAGTCCGGGTGCTCGGCGACAACGGCCGACAGATGCGCCGGCACCGTCCTCCTGATGCGCTCAACCGAAAATGCGTCGAGATTGGCGAACGTCAGGTCGACATCATCTGCCAACCGCAACCGCGGTCCCAGTGCTGCCATCGCGGTATCGAAGCGCGCCACGTCGATGTCGATGAGTCGGGCATGATCATCGGCAGCGCGCTGGCCGTGTCCCGTGAAGTCACCGACGACACCGACGACGAACGGCAGGACACGTTCACCGCCGCCGGCGGTGTAGGTGATGCGGTAAGGCGATGTCATCGGCGATCTCCCCCGTTTCACGCCCCGTGCAGCGCACGCACCGGTGCGCTATACTTTATGTCAGCTCGATCGTCGCGGAGAGTATCATGGCACGCGCATTCGATACCGAACCGCTCGACGCCACGTTCGGCGCCGTCGTCACCGGTGTAAAGGTAGCCCAACTCGATGACGCAACATGGCGTGACCTGCACGCTGCATGGCTGGAATACGCCCTGCTGATCTTTCCCGGCCAGCATCTGAGCCGCGACGAGCAGATCGCGTTCGCCAAGCGCTTCGGTCCGCTCGAGTTCGAGATGGCGCCGATCAGCAACGTCAAGGCTGACGGCACCGTCCGCATCGAAGCCGACAACGACGACGTGGTGAAGGTGCTGAAGGGTAACATGGGCTGGCACAGCGACAGCACCTACATGCCGGTTCAGGCCAAGGGCGCCGTGTTCAGTGCCGAGGTGGTGCCCAGCGTCGGCGGCCGCACCGGCTGGGCCGACATGCGCGCCGCCTACGATGCGCTCGACGACGCGCGACGCGCCAAGGTCGAAGAGCTCGCCGCCTACCACTCGCTCTATTACAGCCAGGCCAAGCTCGGCCACCAGCCCAAGGCCGGCAGCGACTACAGCGGCTACGGCTTCCACGACGGTCCCGTGCCGCTGCGCCCGCTGGTGAAGGTGCATCCCGACACCGGCCGCAAGTGCCTGCTGATCGGACGCCACGCCCACAACATCCCGGGCATGGACCGGGATGACTCGACGCGATTGCTCGAAGAGCTGGTAGAATTCGCCTGCCAGCCGCCGCGGATCTACCACCATCAGTGGACCGCCGGCGATGCCGTGATATGGGACAACCGCTGCCTGCTGCACCAGGCCACGCCCTGGGACATGACCCAACCGCGCGTGATGTGGCACAGCCGCATCGCCGGCGACCCGGTGAGCGAGGCAGCGCTGGATCAGAGCGCATCCCACTGAGATTACCCCCGGGAGCGCGGGCGTCCCGCCCGCATCAGGCGAGAGCTTTGCTTTCGCCTGACATGAGCGGGCCAGAGGCCCGCGCTCCCAGGGACGCGCATTAAACCCAATAGGATAGGCTCCAAACCAGCCGACCATTACGCATCAATATCGAGACAATTTGGCTCTGGTCTCGCTGTCGGTTCTGCCGTCAAGGTGCGCCGACCCGAGCGCTCGAGCGGTCGTGTCTGGTTGGTGATCGGGGAAGGAAATGCAACAAGCGGGTGGCGTTGATTCCGGGTACGCGTGGGCGCGACTGCTTGCCAGCCTGATGCTGAGCACGTTTGGCGGCATCGGCATGTGGTGCATCGTGGTGGCGTTGCCCGTGGTGCAAGGCGATTTCGGCGTGTCGCGGGCGGAGATTTCCTTCGCCTACACGACGACCATGCTGGGTTTCTGCGCCGGCGGCATCGCCATGGGCTGGCTGGCCGACACACGCGGCATCGCCGCGACGGTGATGATCAGCACAGCCCTGCTGGTAGCGGGCTTCTTCGCCGCCGGCTGGGCGTCGTCGGTCGGCTGGTTCGCCGCGGCCCAGGGCCTGCTGATCGGCTTCGGCTCCGCCGCCACCTTCGCGCCGCTGGTTGCCGACGCCTCGCACTGGTTCGAGAAACGCCGGGGCGTTGCCGTCGCGATCTGCGCCTCGGGCAACTACCTTGCCGGCACCATCTGGCCGCCGTTGATCGAATACGCCATGCGGGCCTATGGCTGGCGCGCCACCTACTTCTTTGCCGCCGCCCTCTGCCTGGTTGCCATGCTGCCGCTGGCGCTGGCCTTGCGCCGGCCGCCGCCGTTCCATGCCGCCGAAGGCGCCGGCACCGTCGCGCCGGCACCGCGCCGGTCGATCGGTCTGTCGCCCAATGCGCTGCAGGCGCTGATCGCTATCGCCGGTCTGGCCTGCTGCGTGGCGATGTCGATGCCGCAGGTCCACATCGTGGCCTACTGCGCCGACCTCGGCTACGGCGTGGCGCGCGGCGCGGAGATGCTGTCGCTGATGCTGGGCTTCGGCATCTTCAGCCGCATCGCCTCGGGCTGGATCTCCGACCGCTTCGGCGGCGTGGTGACGATGCTGCTTGGCTCGGTGCTGCAGACGGTGGCGCTGGTGTTCTACACCGTGTCGGACTCGCTCACCTCGCTCTACATCGTCTCGGCGCTGTTCGGCCTGTTCCAGGGCGGGCTGGTGCCGAGCTACGCCATGATCGTGCGCGAGTACTTTCCGCCCAAGGAGGCCGGCGTGCGGGTCGGCATCGCCATGTCGTCGACCATCGTCGGCATGGCGCTGGGCGGCTGGATGGGCGGCGTGCTGTTCGACATGACGGGCTCCTACCGCCTCGCCTTCCTCAACGGCATCGCCTGGAACATCCTCAACGCCGCCATCGGCTGGTGGCTGCTGGCGCGGCAGAGCCGACGCACCGCCGCGCTCGCGTAACACCCGCGGCCACGACCATGGAATGAACAGCAGGCAACGGTGTTCCATCTATGCGAGGGGGACACCGATGAAACCGAACCTGCCGTTGCCAGCTATTGCCGTTGTCGCTCTCCTCGCTCCCTGGTCGGCCGTGCGCGCCCAGGTGCCTGGCGCGATCGCTGCGCCTGGTGAGGCGCCGGTGGCCACGGTCCACGCTGAGGGCGCTCAGATCTACGACTGCAAAGCCGACGCCGGCGGTAAGCTGGTCTGGCAATTCCGCGAACCGATCGCGACGCTGCTTGTCGATGGCAAGACCGTCGGCCGCCACTACGCCGGCCCGAGTTGGGAGCTGGCCGACGGCAGCGCTGTCACCGCCAAGGCCGCCGCCCGCGCGCCCGGCGCCACCGCCAAGGACATCCCGCTGCTGCGGCTGGAGGTAACATCGCAGCGCGGGTCGGGCCGCCTCACCGGTGTCACGACGGTCCAGCGCATCAACACCCGGGGCGGCGCGCTCGAGGGTGCCTGCGACTCGGCCGGCGCCTTTCAGAGCGTGCCCTACGCCGCCGACTACGTGTTCCTGAAGAAGGGCGACTGAGGCTATTCGACCAGGTCCCAGTACGGCCGTCCGGCGAACCGCGCCGCCAGGAAATCGATGAAGGCCCTGACCTTGGCCGACAGATGCCGGGTTGGTGGATAGAGCGCGTAGAGAAACAGCTCCGGTGCCGCGTAGTCCGTCAGCACGCTGACGAGACGCCCGCTCTGCAGCTCGGCGCCGGCGATGAACGTCGGCAGCAACGCCACCCCCCGTCCAGCGACCGCCGCATCACGCAGGACCTCGGCATTGTTGGCGCACAGCGTCCACGGAATCGCGATCCAATGATCGCCGTCGGCGCCCGTCAGCTTCCACTGGTTGCCGGTGGCGAGATGCCCGTAGCTCAGGCACGCGTGATGGCGCAGATCCTCTGGCCGTACCGGCGTGCCGTGCTGCTTGAGATAGTCGGGCGAAGCGCAGACCGCGCGACGCGCCGGCGCGAGCTTGCGGCCGACCAGGCTCGATGACGGCAGATCGGCGATCCGCAACGTTACGTCGAAGCCGCCCTGCACCGGATCGACCTGCTCGTCGCTGAGGATCAGCTGGACCTGCAGCTTGGGATGCTCGGCCATGAACGCCGCAATGCAGCCCGACAGATGCAGCGTCCCGAACGACATCGGCGCGTTGACGCGCAGCATGCCGACCGGCGCCGTCTGGGCGCTGCTGACGGCCTGGTCGGCCTCGTCGAGATCGGCCAGGATGGCGAGGCAGCGCTCGTAGTAGGCGAGGCCGTTCACAGTGGGACTCACCGTGCGTGTCGTGCGGCTGAGCAGCTGGACGCCCAGCGCCTGTTCGAGCTCGATCACGTACTTGCTGACCGCCGAGCGTGACAGCCGCATGTCGCGCGCCGCGGTGGCGAAACCGCCGTGCTGGATGACCTTGGTGAACGCTCGGATCGACGTGAGCTTGTCCATGGATTGCGTGAGCCTATTGTCGACAAATCAGAGACACTGATACCACAATTCACATAATTGTCTGCAAATCGATACGGATAGATAGTGGCACCCGTCAAATGCAGGAGGACGCCATGATCTCCGTCAGACAGGCCGAAGACCGCGGGGTTGCCAATTTCGGCTGGCTCAACAGCCAGCACACCTTCTCGTTCGGCCATTATCACGACCCGCAGCACATGGGCTTCGGCCCCCTGCGCGTGATCAACGAGGATCGCGTGCGTGCCGGCGCCGGCTTCGACACCCACGGCCATCGCGACATGGAGATCATCTCCTATGTCCTGGAGGGCGCGCTGGAGCACAAGGACAGCCTGGGCACCGGCTCGGTGATCCGGCCCGGCGACGTGCAGGTGATGTCGGCCGGCACCGGCATCCGCCACAGCGAGTTCAACCACTCGAAGGCCGACCCCGTCCATTTCCTGCAGATCTGGATCATGCCGGATCGCGACGGGCTGAAGCCGCGCTACGACCAGAAGACGTTCCCCGCCGACGAGAAGCGCGGCCGCCTGCGCCTGGTCGCCTCGCCGGACGGTGCCGGCGGCTCGGTCGTGATCCACCAGGACGCGCGCCTCTATGCCTCGGTCCTCGACACCGACCAGCAGGCAGTTCACGAGCTGCCCGCCGGACGCCGCGCCTGGGTGCAGGTCGCGCGCGGCGGTGTTACTGTCAACGGCACGGCGCTGCGCACGGGAGACGGCGCGGCCGTCAGCAACGAAGCGTCCATCTCGATCAAGGCCACTGCGGCAGGCACCGAGGTCCTGCTGTTCGATCTGCCTTGAGCAGCGTGCCGCCCGACCGCGCACCGTAGAACGCGACACATCCCTTCTCCCAGCGGATGCGGGAGAAGGTGTTACACGCATCCACCCGTGGAGCTCGTCCATGAAGATGTACCTGGTGGCCCTGGCTGCCGGCGTTCTGGTCGGCGTCATCTATGGTCTGCTCAACGTGCGCTCGCCCGCGCCGCCGGTGGTGGCCCTGATCGGGTTGCTCGGCATGCTCGCCGGCGAGCAGGTCGTACCAATCGCCAAGCGCCTGATCTCCGGCCAGTCGATCAGCGCGGCGTGGGTCAAGAGCGACTGCGTCCCTCATGTCTTCGGCCCGCTTCCCGGCCGCGCGCCCGATCAGCCCGACCGGCCGACCTGAACCCGTCTTTGAACTCGTCACGAAAGCAGATCAGGAAAGGAGACGACAATGACTGATTCCAAGCTCGAGGTGCTGACGCCACAGAACTCGCAAATGATCTTCATCGATCAGCAGCCGCAAATGGCGTTTGGTGTCCAATCGATCGATCGCCAACTGCTCAAGAACAACGTGGTCGCGCTCGCGAAGGCAGCGAAGGTGTTCAATATCCCGACCACGATCACCACGGTCGAGACCGAGTCTTTCTCCGGCAACACCTATCCGGAACTGCTGGCGGTGTTCCCCGAGAACAAGATCCTCGAGCGCACCTCGATGAATTCGTGGGACGATCAGAACGTCCGCGATGCGCTCGCCGCCAACAAGCGCAAGAAGGTGATTGTCTCGGGCCTGTGGACCGAGGTGTGCAACACGACATTCGCCCTGTGCGCCATGAAGGACGGCGGCTATGAAATCTACATGGTGGCGGATGCGTCCGGCGGCACATCGCTCGACGCCCACAAGTACGCCATGGATCGCATGGTGCAAGCCGGCGTCGTGCCCATGACCTGGCAGCAGGTGCTGCTGGAATGGCAGCGCGATTGGGCCCGCAAGGAGACCTACGACGCCGTGACCGGCATCGTAAAGGAGCACTCCGGCGCCTACGGCATGGGCATCGACTACGCGGTGACCCACGTCCACAAGTTGTCGGAGCGGGTCAAGCACGGCCAGCGGATCGGCCCCAACCCCGCCAAGTCCTGAGCCAAGGTCAGGCAGCCGGCGGCGCACTGCCGCCGGCTGAGTTTTACGGCGCAAGTCCGGGGCAGAACATGACGCGTATCACCCGCAGGCAAACGGTCGCCGGTGCGGCCGCATTCAGCGCGGCCAGCTTTGCCAGGAGTCCTGCTATGGCTCAATCCGCTCCCGATCTGATCCTGACCAACGGCAAGTTCACGACGCTGGACCGCGCCAACCCCGCCGCGGAGGCCGTTGCGATCACCGCCGGCCGCTTCTCCGCCTTGGGCACCATCGCCGAAGTCCTGCCGACCCGTGGCGCGAACACGCGCGTCATCGATCTCGGCGGCCGGCGCGCCATTCCCGGACTGCAGGACAACCACATCCACGTCATCCGCGGCGGGCTCAACTTCAACATGGAGCTGCGCTGGGATGGCGTGCCCAGCCTCGCCGACGCCATGGCCATGCTGAAGCGCCAGGTCGCCAACACGCCACCGCCGCAATGGGTGCGTGTGGTGGGTGGCTTCACCGAGCACCAGTTCGCCGAGAAGCGCCTGCCCACGCTCGACGAGATCAACGCCGCTGCGCCCGACACGCCGGTCTTCATCCTGCATCTCTACGACCGCGCGCTCTTGAACGCCGCGGCACTGCGGGCGGTGGGCTACACCAAGGACACGCCCAACCCGCCGGGCGGCGAGATCCAGCGCGATGCCGCCGGCAACCCGACCGGCCTGCTGCTGGCGCAGCCCAACGCCGGCATCCTCTATGCCACCCTGGCCAAGGGGCCCAAGCTGCCGTTCGACTACCAGCTGAACTCGACGCGCCATTTCATGCGTGACCTCAATCGGCTGGGCGTCACGTCGGTGATCGATGCCGGCGGCGGCTTCCAGAACTACCCTGACGACTACGCTGTCATCGAGCGCCTGCACGCCGACGGGCAGCTCACCCTGCGCATCGCCTACAACCTCTTCACCCAGAAGCCGCAGTCGGAGAAGGACGACTTCCTGCGCTGGACCAGCCAGGCCAAGTATCACCAGGGCGACGACTATTTCCGCCTCAACGGCGCCGGCGAGATGCTGGTGTTCTCGGCTGCCGACTTCGAGGACTTCCGGGTAGCGCGGCCCGACATGCCGCCCGAGATGGAGGGCGAGCTCGAGGCCGTCGTACGCATCCTGGCCCAGAACCGCTGGCCGTGGCGCCTGCATGCCACCTACGACGAGACCATCGGCCGGGCGCTCGATGTCTTCGAGAAGGTGAACGCCGAGATCCCGCTGCAAGGCCTGAACTGGTTCTTCGATCACGCCGAGACCGTCACCGACCGCAACATCGAGCGGATCGCCAGGCTGGGCGGCGGCATCGCCGTGCAGCACCGCATGGCCTACCAGGGCGAGTACTTCGTCGAGCGCTACGGTCACGCGGCGGCGGAAAGCACGCCGCCGATCAAGCGCATCATGGATGCCGGCGTGAAGATCTCGGCCGGCACCGATGCCACGCGGGTCGCCTCGTACGATCCCTGGGTGGCGCTGGCCTGGCTGGTTACCGGCAAGACCCTGGGCGGGCTGCGCCTCTATCCGGAGCGCAACTGCCTGGATCGCGAGACGGCGCTGCGCCTGTGGACCGAGAACACGACCTGGTTCTCCAACGAGGAGGGCAAGAAGGGACGCATCGCAGTGGGGCAGCTCGCCGACCTCGCGGTGCTCGACCGCGACTACTTCACGGTGCCGGCCGACACGATCCAGCACCTGCAGTCGGTGCTGACCATCGTCGACGGCAAGCCGGTCTACGGCGCCGGCGATTTCGCGAGCCACGCGCCGCCGCCCCCGCCCGCCATGCCCGAGTGGTCGCCGGTGCGCACTTTCGGCGGCTACCACAAGCAAGCCGCCAACCAGAACGCCGTACAGCGCGTCGCCGCCGCGTCGTGCGGTTGCGGCTCACCATGCGCCGTACACGGCCATGCCCATGCCACCGGCTGGAGCACCGCCGTGCCCACCCGCGACGCACGATCGTTCTGGGGTGTGCTCGGTTGCGCGTGCTGGGCGGTCTAGCCATGACCTCCCTCATCCGCACGCTTTCCGGCTGGCTCTCCCGCCCGGGCATGGCGCTGCTGGCGCGCATCGCGCTGGTCTCGGCTTTCCTGGTGAGCGGCGTGGTCAAGGCGCTCGACTTCTCCGGCGCGATGGCCGAAGTGCGCGCCCTGGCCGGCATCGAGCCGGCCGCGGTGCTGGCCGTCCTTGTCATCGCAACGCAGCTCGGCGGCGCGGCGCTGGTGATCGCGGGCGGTCGCGCGGCCTGGATCGGCGCCGGCCTGCTGGCCGGCTTTACGGTCGTCGCCACCCTGCTCGCCCACGCCTTCTGGACCAAGACCGGTATCGAGCAGGCCCGCGACCTGGCGACGTTCTTCGAGCATGTGGGGTTGGTCGGCGGCTTCCTGCTGGCGTCGATCCTCGTCGCCCGATCGCAGGTGCCGGCACGATGAGCGCCCCCGCAGTTCCGACCACCCCCATCGGCCGTGCCCTGCTGGTCAACGGCCTGCTGGCGTTCGTGGCGGGCTACGTCGACGTGGTGGGCTTCGTGGCGCTCGCCGGCCTGTTCACCGCCCACGTCACCGGCAACTTCGTGCTGATCGGCGCCGGGCTCGCGGCCCAGTCGGCCACCGGTATCGTCGGCAAGCTGCTGGCGCTGCCCACCTTTGTGGTCGCCGTCGCCGCGACCCGGCTGGCGGTGTTGTCCCTCGAGCGCGGCGGTCGTGGCGCGCTGCGCCCGCTGCTTGTCGCCGAGCTGGTGTTCCTCGCCCTGTTCATGGTGGTCGGGCTCGCCGCGCGTCCCGTCACCTTGGCCGACGCCCCCATCGCCATCATCGCGGGCCTGCTGGGGGTCGCGGCGATGGCGATCCAGAACGCCAAGGGCCGGCTCATTCTCGCCAACCACGCGCCCACCACCATCATGACCGGCAACACGACCCAGGTGGTAATCGATATCGTCGACCTGTTGCGGTCGGGCACGGCCGACCGCGATGCCGTGCGCGCACGCCTGGTCCGCATGGCACCGGCACTGGTCATCTTCGCCATCGGTGCGCTGCTGGGCGCGCTGGGCTACGCCGCCGCCTCGTTCTGGTGCCTGCTGGTGCCGATCGCCGCGCTGGCCGTCCTGGTCGTCACGACGCCGGCGCCGGCCGGAGGGTCGTAACCGCATGATCCGTTACGCCTTTGCGCTCGCAGTGGCCGCCCCCTTCCTGCAGCCGATCGCGGCACCGGCGCAGGTGGATAGTCGCCCGGCCTTCAAGACGCATCGCTTTGACGAGGATTGGCGCGCGCTCTGCGATCCGGCGCGGCGCACCGAGTTTCTCGACGGCGTCAAATGCATCCCGCTGGGCAACGGCACGACGCTCACATTGGGAGGCGAGCTGCGTGAGCGGTTCGAGGCCTTTCGCAATCCCGGCTTTGGCCTGGAGCAGCCGCGCGACCGTGTCTTCCTGCATCGCGCCCTCGTGCATGCCGACCTTCGGATACAGGACACCGCCCGCCTGTTCCTGCAGGTCGGCAGCCTGACCCAGTCAGGCCGCAAGGGCGGACCGGCGCCGACCGATGTCGATCGCTTCGACCTCATGCAGGGCTTCCTCGATATCGCCCTGCCGGTAGGCGACAGTCGCCTGACCCTGCGCGGCGGGCGGCAGGAGATGAGCTTCGGCTCCTCGCGCCTGGTCTCGGTGCGCGACAGCCCCAACATGCGCCGCACCTTCGATGGCGGCCGCGTCTTTCTCACCAGCGGCGGCTACCGCGTCGACGCGCTCTATGTGCGCCCGGTCGCGATCTCCCCGAAGGTCCTCGACGACAAGACCAACAAGACCGAGCAGCTGTGGGGCGTCTACGGTACCGGGCCGGTCGTCGGGCCGCTCAAGGCCGATCTCTACTACCTCGGCTTCGAGCGCGACCGCGGCCGCTTCGCGGTGGGTGCCGCACGCGAGCAGCGCCATACGCTGGGCATGCGCCTGTTCGGCAAATCAGGCGCCTTCGACTGGGATGTGGAGGGTGTTTTCCAGTTCGGCCGTTTCGGCGGCGGCGATATCCGCGCCTGGACCATCGCCAGCAATGTCGGCGTGACATTCGAAGCGCTGCCGCTGAAACCGCGGCTCGGGCTCAAGGCCGACATCGCCAGCGGCGACCGCAACGGCAGCGACGGTCGCCTGGGCACGTTCAACGCGCTCTATCCGCGCCTGCCCTACTTCTCGGACGCCAACCTGGTCTCACCGGCCAACATCATGGACGTCCACCCCTCGCTGCAGCTCGAGCTCACGCCCACGCTGTCAGCCGAGCTCAGCTGGAACCCGCTGTGGCGGCAGACGACGGCCGACGCCATCTACGGTCCGCCGCTGGTGCCGGTCGCCGGCACCGCCGGCCAACGCGGCCGCTTCATCGGCCACCAGGCCATCGTCGGACTGGAGTGGCAGGCGACCCCCAACATCACGCTCGCCAGCCAGTACGTGCACTTTCAACCGGGCAGCGCTCTCCAGCGCATCGGCGGCCGGCGCACCGACTTCGTGTTCGTCTCAGCCGCCTATAAATTCTGATCTCCCGGGAGCGCGGGCCTCTGGCCCGCTCATGTCAGGCGAAAGCAAGCTTTCGCCTTGATGCGGGCGGGACGCCCGCGCTCCCAGGGTCGTCGCAGTCTAGCCTTTGATGAACGCCAGCAGGTCGTTGTTGATGGTCTCCGCTTCGGTCGTGGGCATGCCGTGCGGGAAGCCCTTGTATGTCTTCAGGATGCCGTTCTTCAGCAGCTTCGCCGACAACGGCGCCGAATCGGCGTAAGGCACGATCTGGTCGTCATCGCCGTGCATCACCAGGACCGGCACCGTGATCTTCTTCAGGTCCTCGGTGAAGTCGGTCTGGGAGAAGGCGACAATGCCGTCATAGTGCGCCTTGGCGCCGCCCATCATGCCCTGGCGCCACCAGTTCCAGATCACACCCGGCGCGGCTTTGGCGCCCGGCCGGTTGTAGCCGTAGAACGGTCCGGCCGGGACATCGTAGTAGAATTGCGCACGATTGGTGGCGACCTGTGCCTGGAACCCGTCGAAAACCTCCTTGGGCAATCCGCCCGGATTGGCATCCGTCTTGACCATCAGCGGCGGTACCGCGGCGATGATCGCGGCTTTTGCGACCCGGCTCTCGCCATGGCGCGCCAGGTAGTGGACCACCTCGCCGCCACCGGTGGAATGACCGACATGCACCGCGTTCTTCAGGTCCAGGTGCGCGGTCACTGCCGCCAAGTCGTCGGCGTAGTGATCCATGTCGTGACCGCTGCCGACTTGTGTCGATCGCCCATGGCCGCGCCGGTCATGGGCGATCACGCGGAACCCTTTGTTGAGGAAGAACACCATCTGGGCGTCCCAGTCGTCGGCTGACAGCGGCCAGCCGTGGCTGAACACGATGGGCTGACCCGTGCCCCAATCCTTGTAGAAAATCTCGACGCCGTCCTTGGTGGTCACCGTGGGCATGTGTCTGATCCTTTCGCTGACGAGAAGCCAACCCGCTCGACGTGGAAGGATGCCCTATCCGGCTCAAGATGTGGACAGGCCAAGTGTCACGCTCTCATCGAATCCCCGAGGTGACGAACGCCGATACGATCTGCTTCTGCGCCAGCAGGAACAGGATCAGCACCGGCGCCACGCCCAGCATGGCGGTGGCCATCAGCGGGCCCCATTGGCCGCCCTGCTCTCCGGTGGTGGCGAACAGCTTCAGGCCGATCGCCAGCGTCTTGTGCTCCGGGCTCTCCAGCACCAGCAGCGGCCAGAGATAGAGGTTCCATGCCGACAGGAACCCCAGCACGAACAGGGCCGCGAGTGCTGCGCGCACATTGGGCAGCGCCACCAGCAGGAACTGCCGCCACGAGCCGGCGCCGTCGATGGCGGCGGCCTCGAAAATCTCGGCCGGCAGCTGCCGGAACGCCTGGCGCAGGAAGAAGCAGGCAAAGCCGCAATGCGCCACCGTGGGGATGATCACGGCCAGGTGCGTGTCGTAGAGACCGGCCTGGACCACGGCCATGTAGGTCGGGATCAGGGTGATGACGTAGGGCACCGTCATCGTGCCCACGACCAGCGCGAAGCCGGCGTCACGCCCGGGGAAACGGCCGCGCGCGAAGGCGAACGCCGCCGGCGCGGCAATGATCAGTTTGCCCAGCGCACAGGCAGTCGCCACCCACAGCGAGTTCAGGAACCAGTCGCCGACCGGAAACAACCCGAAGGCGGCCGGGAAATTGGCCGCGGTCGGATTGACCGGCACCAGCGCCAGGGTCGAGCGAAATACCTCGGCGTGCGGTGTGAAGGCGGTGCGCACCATCCACAGCAGCGGCATCACCGTCAGCAGCGACAGCACCACCAACGCGACATGCAGCAACGGCAGGCGCAGGCGCCAGCGCAGCTTCAGGCGCACGCGCGGTAGCGGTGCTGCCTGCGGCAGGGCGTCAAGCGTAGTGGACACGGCGTTCGAACATCCGGAACTGCAGCCAGGTTGCGGCCGCCACCAGCGCCATGATCAGGGTCGCGACCGCCGCCGCCTCGCCGAACTGGAAATGGCGGAACGCGCGTTCGTAGAGGAAGTACAGCAGGTTGGTGCTGGTCTTGAACGGCCCACCCTCGGTCAGCACGTCGACGGCGCCCACGATCTCGTCCAGCACCAGCAGCAAGGTGGTGACGCCGGCAAAGAACAAGGTCGGCGAGATCAACGGCAGCTCGACATGCCAGGCACGCCGCCATGGGCCCGCGCCATCGAGCGCCGCCGCCTGCCGCAACTCGGGCGGCACGTTGGCCAGTGCCGCGGCGAAGATCGGCAGGTTGAGCCCGAAGCATTTCCAGAACGACACCGCACAGACCGCGTAGATCGCCATATCGGGATCGTTCAGCCAGCGCTGCGGCATGCCGCCCAGCGCCGTCAGCACCGCGTTCAGCACACCCACGACCGGGTTGAACAACCAGAGCCAGACGACGGCGGCGATCGGGAACGACAGCACCGCCGGCAGGAACAGCGCACCGCGATAGAGCGACACGACGCGACCGGCGAGGTGCATCAGCGCATAGGCCAGCAGCAGCGGCACGAGGATCTGCAGCGGCAGCAGGACCGCGCCGGCCAGAGCGCGATCTTCGCGACCCGGACGCTGCGCGTGGATTTCGAGCGTTTCGCCGGCAACAACGACGCCATCAGCCTCCAGCGCCAGGCGCGCGTCTGGAC
>DATEIF010000689.1:0-11092 GCA_035279205.1 Vineibacter sp. | reverse complement strand
GGAAGCGATCACCCCACGGCGTTGGCTCGGCCTGGACGCGGTTGCGTTCGATGAGCGCGTGCCCCAGCTCGGCTTCGAGTTTCTTGATGTGCTGCGATGTTGTGGGCTGCGCGATGCCCAGGCGCAGCGCCGCATCACGGAAGCTGCCGGTCTCGATGACGGCCACGAAAGTCCGCACCTGGTCGAGGTCGATCATGAAGGATGCCTCCCGCGGCCCGACGTGCGGTGCGTCATCTTCAGGAGATCCCTCGCTGCGCTCGGGATGACAGAGCGTCGTTGGCTGGCTGGTTCACGGCGCCGGATGGCACCTCGCCGCGCAGGCATTCCAGCACGCTGGCGGCGGCCTGTAGGGCGATGCTGCGCCTGACATCGTCGACCGCCGAGCCGAGATGCGGCGTGAGCACGGTGCGGTCGATGGCGCTGCGCAGGCGATCGGGAACGTCATCCGGACGATCGGCCAGCGCCCAATCCTCCATGGCGAAGACGTCGGCCGCGTAGCCGGCCAGCGTGCCGGCGGCCAGGGCGTCGGCGACCGCGTCCTCGTCGACCAGCGAACCGCGCGCCGTGTTGATCAGGAACGCACTGGGCTTCAGGCGCGCGAGAAAGCCGCGATCGACGAGATGGCGCGTGCGTTCCGACAGCGGCAGGCACAGCACGACAAAGTCGCTCAACCGCGACAGCTCGTCCGGCGTCACGCGCTGCAGGCGCAAATCGTCCTCCTGGTCCGGCGTCAGCGGCGTCGCATCGGCGTACAGCAGCCGGGCGCGAAAGCCGGCGAGACGTCGCGCCACGGCCTTGCCGACCGCGCCGGCGCCCAGCAGGCCCACCGTGCTGCCGTCGATGCCACGTCCGTAGAGGATGGGGCGCCATCCCTGGAAGCGGCCGCTGCGCACCAGGCGGTCGCCGGGCAGGACGTTGCGCGCCAGCGCGATCATCAGCCCGATGGTCAGCTCGGCGGTCGGCGCTGTCAGCAGGTCGGGGACGATCGTGAGCCACACGCCGTGCCGGCTGCATGCCGCCACGTCGAAATTGTCGTAGCCCTTCAGCGCACAGGCGACGATGCGCAGCCGCGGGCACGCCGCCAGGAAGGCATCGTCGATACGCTCGGGCATGAACGCCATCAGGGCGCTGGCGTCGCGGCAACGCCGCAGCAACTCGTCCTGCGTCAGCGCATTATCGGTCTGGTTGCCAACGACGGTGCCGGCGCGCGACAGGGCGTCGATCACCTCGGCGTGAACCCGGCTGGAGATGACGATGTGTGGATCGGTAGATTTCATTTCACGATCTATATGACATTGACATTGCATTTCGTAATTTATACGGTCGCTCTGCCGCCGTCAAATGAGGGAACGATGGAGATTCAATTCCTGGGAACGGGCGATGCGTTCGGCAGCGGCGGGCGTTTCAACACCTGCTTCCACGTGCGCGACCAGCGCGGCGCCTTCCTGGTCGATTGCGGCGCCTCGTCGATGATCGCGATCCGAAAGTTCGGCGTCGATCCCAATGCCATCCGCGCCATCCTGATCACGCACCTGCACGGCGATCATTTCGGCGGCCTACCCTTCTTCATCCTCGACGCCCAGCTGTTCAGCCGGCGCACGGCGCCGCTGGTCATCGCCGGGCCGCCCGGCCTGCGCGCGCGGCTGGCGGCGGCGATGGAGAATTTCTTCCCGGGCTCGTCCAAGGTGGATCAGCGTTTTGCGCTCGACATCCGCGAGCTCGAGCCGCGGCAGGCACACGACGTCGCGGGCATCGCGGTCACACCGTTCGTGGTGAAGCATGCCTGCGGTGCCCCGCCGTTCGCGCTGCGTCTGGCGGCCGACGGCAAGACCCTGTGCTATTCGGGCGACACCGAGTGGGTCGACGGCCTACGCGAGGCGGCGCAAGGAGTCGACGTCTTTATCGCCGAGACCTACTTCTTCGACAAGGCGGTGAAGTTCCACCTCGACTTCGCGACGCTCGCCCGGCATCTGCCCGACCTCGGGGCCAAGCGCGTGATCCTCACTCACATGAGCCCCGACATGCTGGCCCGCGCCGCGCAAACCGGCTGCGAGGTCGCCGACGACGGCATGGTCATCACGGTGTGACGCACGTCGATCCCGTGTGGCCGAGGATCGTGAAGATTCACCACAGAGGCACAGAGGACACAGAGGACACAGAGGACACAGAGAGAATGAGGTCTGCGCGCCGGAGGCGCGCCATTTCTTCTCTCTGTGTTTCTCTGTGTCCTCTGTGGTGAATCTTCTCTTGCGCTTCTTCGAGGTTGCGAATGGAAACGAGTCCGGCGGTGCGGTTTCTGGGGTGCGGCGATGCGTTCGGCAATGGCGGGCGCTACAATACCTGCTTCTGGGTACGCCGCGATCCGGCACCACCGTTCCTGATCGATTGCGGCGCCAGCAGCCTTATCGCCATGAAGCGTTTCGGCGTCGATCCCGACGCCATCGGGACGGTCTTCCTCACGCACCTGCACGGCGATCATTTCGGTGGCTTGGTGTTCCTGCTGCGCGAGGCGACCTTGTTCCGCCGCCGCCGCGCGGCGCTCACCATCGCCGGTCCCGACGGCACCGAGGATCGCCTGCGCATCGCGCTCGAGGCCTTCTTCCCCGGTGGCTGGGCCGTAGCATGCGACTTCGACCTGCGCTTCGTGGTGCTGCAGCCCGGCACCACGGCGCGCGTCGACGGCGTTCAGGTGACGCCCTTCCCCGCCCGGCACGGCAGCGGCGCGCCATCGCTGTCGCTGCGGCTGGATGTCGACGGTCACGTCATCGCCTACACCGGCGACACCGGCTGGCTCGACAGCCTGATCGAGGTCGGCCGCGATGCCGATCTGTTCATCTGCGAAGCCTACACGCCCGACCAGGCCTTCCCGCATCATCTCGGCCTGTCGACGGTGCGCGAGAAGCTGGCGGCGATCCGGCCCAAGCGCATCATCCTCACGCACCTGGGCGCGGAGTTGCTGAAGCAGCGCGACTCGATCGACCTGCCGGTCGCCGCGGACGGAATGACCGTCTCGCTCTGACCTGAGAGCGCGGGCCTCTGGCCCGTTCATGTTTCGGCGCTAACGCGCCGATGCGGGCGGGACGCCCGCGCTCCCGGGACCGATCACTCCGTGTCCCAGGCCTGCGGATCGCTGCGTGCCAGCGCGGCGAGCGTGTCGAGCGCGTCAGCCAGCGCGCCGATGTCGGGCGATGCCAGCGCCAGCCGGCAGGCATTGGGTGCGTGGCCGGGCCGGGCGGCGAACGCGGCGGCCGGCGTGACGGCAATGCCACGGCGCGCCGCGGCGGCCACGAACGCCTCCGCCCGCCACACCTCGGGCAAGGTCACCCAGCAGTGATAGGCACGACGGTCGGCACGCACCGCCAGGCCCGACAGCCTCTTGCGCGCCAGCATCTGGCGTGCGGCGGCATCGCGGCGCTTGGCGTCGATGATCTTGAGCGCTGTGCCGTCGGTCATCCACCGCACGCCGGCCTCGAGCGCAAAACCCGAGGCGAGCCAGGCGCCGACCCGCAGCGACACCGCGATGCGCTCCACCAGCCGCGACGGCGCGACGGCGAAGCCCACCGTCAGGCCCGGCGACAGCCGCTTGGTCAGGCTGTCGATCAACACCACGTTCTGTGGCGCGAAGGCGGCCAGGGGCGGCAGGTCCTGGGCGAGGAAGGCGTAGATCGAGTCCTCGACCGCCACTAGGTCGAACTGCCGCAACATAGCCGCCAGCGCCTCGCGGCGGCGGCGCGACATCGTCGTCCCCGAAGGATTATGCAAGGTCGGCTGCAGGTAGAGCGCGCGCATGGGCGTGGCGCGCTGCGCTCTTGCCACGGCGTCGGGCCGCACGCCCTCCTCGTCCATCGCCAGCGGCACGAGGTCCATGCCCAGACGCGCCGCCACGCCCTTCACCAGGGGATAGGTGAGCGCCTCGACACCCAGCCGCTCGCCGGCAGGCACCAGCGCCGCCAGCGCAGCCGTGATCGCCTGCTTGCCGTTGCCGGCGAACAGCATGTCATCGGCAGCGGGCGACCAGCCGCCGTGCGCCAGGAAGGCGGCGCTGACCTGGCGCGCCGCCGCCGTCCCGCGCACGCCGATGGGCTGCAGGCTTGCACCGAGATCCGTCGGCCGCCGTACCAGGCCGGCAAGGCTGCGGGCCAGCAGCGCCGCCTGATCCGGCACCGCCGGAAAATTGAGCTCCAGGTCGATGCGCTCCGCGGCCGGTTCGTCGAGCGCGCGCCGCGGTGGTGCCGACGCCGCGCGCACGAACGTTCCGCGCCCGACCTCGCCGGCAACAAGGCCGCGGCGCCGCAGCTCGCCGTACACACGGCTGGCGGTCGAATTCGCGATCCCGCGCCGGTAGGCGAATTCGCGCTGCGGCGGCAAGCGCTCGCCGGGTTTGAGTCGGCCGCTGGCGATGTCGCCGGCGAGGCGGTCGGCAATGGCCTGGTAGTTGTCGCCCAACATATTGCTCCGAGTGCAATGCACTTATTGCACCGATGTCGGGGCGACGGCAATGTCCGCGCCGCGGCGCGATCCACAAAGGGGCGATGACATGAGCACGGTGGCGTTGAACGACATCACGATCGGCTATGACGATGCCGGCGCCGGCGCGAACACGCTGGTTCTGGTTCATGGTCATCCGTTCGACCGCTCCATGTGGCAGCCGCAGCGCGACTCGGTCAGCCGACACGGCTGGCGGGTGATCGTTCCCGATCTGCGCGGCTATGGCGAAACCACGGTCGTCCCCGGGAAGACGACCCTGGACGTGTTCGCGCGCGACCTCGAGCGCCTTCTCGACCATCTCGGCATCGACCGCGTCGCGATCGGCGGTCTTTCCATGGGCGGCCAGATCGTCATGGAATTCTGCCGCCTCTATCCGGAGCGCGTGGTTGGCGTCCTGTTGGCTGCAACCTTTCCACGGGCCGAGACCGAGGCCGGCAAACAGACGCGCTACGCCACGGCCGATCGCCTGATGGGCGAAGGCATGGCGTCCTATGCCGCGGAACTGCTGCCCAAGATGGTGGCGGCGCGCACCATCGAGACGCAGCCTACCGTCGCGGACCATGTCATGCGCATGATGCGGCATGCACCGCCGGCGGGCGCGGCGGCAGCGCTGCGCGGCCGCGCCGAGCGGCCGCCGTACGAGAGCACGCTGGCTGCGCTGGCGGTGCCGGCTCTCATCGTCGTGGGCGACGAGGATGCGTTCACCACGCGCGCCGACGCCGACCAGATGCATGCGCTGGTGAGGGGCTCCGAACTGCTCTGGATGGAAGGTATCGGCCACATGCCGAACCTCGAGCAGCAGGATGCGTTCAACGCCGCGCTGGCGCGATTCCTGGATGGGATCGCGTCGCGGTAGTCCTTTCGGCCCGCGCGGCGCCCGTCGTACTCTTCGTGTCGGTCCGAGGCCATGAGCGCGGTGGGCGCCGCGCGGTGCGGTGGAAGCACCGCGCCCGCCTATCCCACGATGAATGCTGATCGTTCGTTTTCAAGCGATGACGCATGTACTAAGCTGACATGGTTGGGGCGCAAAGAGTTCGACGTGGTGGGTTGTCGAGGTCCATGACATGAAGCACGCGCGCCATTCAGACCTTCTGCGCAACACCGATTTGCGTGTTGTGCCCTATCGGCAACTACTTGCCGCCAGTACGGCGCTGGTCGTTGCCGGGTTGGCCACACATCCGGCCGTCGCCGCCGATCCGATCAAGCTCGAATTGCGCGGCTTCTGGAACAGCTACATCTTGCTCGGCAAGATCGGCCGCGATGTCGTCGGCACGACTGGCACGAGTTACCGGCCCGAGGCGTTCCGCTACGAAGGCGAAGTCTGGTTCACCGGCTCGACCAAGCTCGACAACGGCACCACGGTCGGCATCCGCATCGAGCTGGAGGGCTGGTCGAACAACACCGGCATCTCGGCCACCACGCCCAGCGGCACCATCGACCAGATCGACGAGGAGTATATCTTCGCCTTCGGTGACTGGGGACGCATCGAGTTCGGCGCCACCGACGCGGCCTCGTACAAGACCCAGACGGCTTCGCCGTCGGTGATGCCGGGCTGGGGCTTCCAGGACCAGACCTGGACCAACAAGGGCACCGGGTTTACGGCGGCCAACAATGGCGGCCGCGTCGGCACCACCACCGGCATGAGCGCGTCGCTGGCGGCCAACTCGGGCGATGCCAACAAGTTCACCTACCTGACGCCGCGCTTCGCCGGCCTGCAGCTCGGTTTGTCGTATACACCGTCGTTCTCGGGTCAGGCCGTCACGGCCACCTGCCCCTTCCGCCCGGGTGGCGCCAATTTCAACAACTGCCCGCGCAACAACAACGCCTGGCACAACGGCATCGACATCTCGGCTAACTACGCCAACAAGTTCGGCGACCTGTCGGTGAAGGTGTCCGGCGGCTACATGACCGCCGGCTTCGATCGCGGCACGTCGGGCCCGACCGGCATCGCCGACAATACCGGCGCGCGCTGGAAGAGCTGGGCCGCCGGCGCGCAGCTCGCCTACGCCGGCTTCACGCTGGGCGGCGGGCTGGGCCGTGACAACAACGGCCTGCGCGGCGACAACGCGACGCGCTGGTACACCGCGGCCCTGATGTTCGAGAGCGGCCGCTGGATGATGTCGGCAGGCTGGTGGGGCGGCCGCAACAACGATGGCAACGCGACTGTACCCACGGCGCAGAATGCCCCCGGCAAGGACAAGATGAACATGTTCGAGGTGGGCACGACCTACGCGCTGTCACCGGGTATCCGGCTGGTCGGCGGCCTCAATTACGTCATGGGCTCCGGCCAGTCCAAGAGCGAGAAAGCCGACTCCTGGGCGGTCATCCTCGGCACGGCCCTCACGTTCTGACGTGGTTCATCGCTTGCTGGAATAAGCCGCAGCCGCCCGCAGAACCCGCGCCCCTGCGCCGCACGCGCTCGGCCGTGCGGCGCCGGCAACGTCCGCCGCCGGTCAGCCGAACAGCTTCTTGGCCGTCTGGGCCACGAGCTCGCCCTGGAAGCGGGCGCCCGCCAGCTCGTTCGCGCTGGGCTGGCGCGAGCCGTCGCCGGCCGAGATGGTGGTGGCGCCATACGGTGCGCCGCCAGTGATCTCGTCGAGCTTCATCTGTCCCTGGAAGCTGTAGGGCAAGCCGACGACCACCATGCCGAAATGCAGCAGGTTGGTGATGATGGAGAACAACGTGGTCTCCTGGCCGCCGTGCTGGGTCGCCGTGGACGTAAAGGCGGCGCCGACCTTGCCGTTGAGCGCACCGCGCATCCACAGGCCGCCGGCCTGGTCAAGGAAGCTCGCCATCTGCGAGGACATACGGCCAAAGCGCGTGCCGGTACCGACGATGATCGCATCGTAGTCCGCCAGATCATCGATGCGCGCGACGGGCGCCGCCTGGTCGAGCTTGAAGTGCGCCGCCTTGGCCACCGCCTCGGGCGCCGTCTCCGGAACACGCTTGATATCGACGGTCGCACCGGCTGCCCGGGCACCCTCGGCGACGGCCTGGGCCAGCGTCTCGATGTGGCCGTAGGTGGAATAGTAGAGGACAAGAACCTTGGGCACCGCAGCTCTCCTTGGGTCAGGCGGTTGACGGCGCCAATCTGGGTTGGGTGCCGCCGCGAAAAAAGCCGAATAAGTTTGGCCGAAACGTTCTAGATATTCGTCATGTTGTGGCCGACCGGGGACAATCGGCCGCCAGTCCATGGATACGCCGATGCAAGCCCCTGGCATACCGACGCTCGATCAGATCCAAGTGTTCCTCACCGTCGTCGAGACCGGCAGCTTCGCCGCCGCTGCCCGACAGCTGGGACGCGCGACATCGGCGGTGAGCTATGCCGTCGGCAATCTCGAGGCCCAGCTCGGCCTTGCCCTCTTCGACCGCGAGAGCACCAAGAAGCCGCAGCTCACCGAAGCCGGCCGGGCCATCCTGGCGGATGCGCGCACGGTGTCGCTGGGACTGGGCGGCCTGCAGGCCAAGGCGCGCGGCCTGCTGGCCGGCCTCGAGGCGGAGGTCGCGCTGGCCGTCGACGTCATGCTGCCGACCGGGCGGCTGGTATCGGCACTGCAAGCTTTCCAAGCCGCGTTCCCGACCGTGACGCTGCGTCTGCATGTCGAAGCGCTGGGCCGGGTGGCACAGCTTGTCCTCGACGGCACGGCCAGTGTCGGGGTGAGCGGCCCGCTTCACCGCACCATCGATGACCTGGAGCGCAAGCGGATCGGTAGCATCGAGCTCATTCCGGTCGCCGCGCCCGGACATCCGCTCGCCGGCGTCGAGGGTCCGCGGTTGGGGATCATGGTGCGCAACGAACTGCAGCTCGTGCTCACCGACCGCTCGCCGCTGACGGCCGGCCAGGATTTCGCCGTGCTGAGCGTTCGCACATGGCGGCTGGCCGATCTCGGCGCGAAACACGCGCTGCTGCTGGCCGGCCTGGGCTGGGGCAACATGCCCGAGCCCATGGTGCGCGCCGACCTCGAGGCTGGCCGCCTCGTCCGCCTGGAGCTGTGCGAGTGGCAGGGCGGCCCCTACCCGCTCGAGGCCATCCATCGCCTTGACCGCCCGCCCGGTCCGGCGGCGCGGTGGCTGATCGAGCGTTTGGCCGACTAGTACCGGCTATCACTGGAAGATGAGTGGCGACTGTCATCCCGATCGGAGCGAGGGATGACGGATGTGTCAGCGACCAGCGATTCAAGTGCTAGCGCGCGACGAAGACTTCTTTATAGCGTTCCGGCTTGAAGCCGACGATCAGCCGGCCACCCTTGTCGAGCACAGGCCGCTTGATCATCGATGGCTGGGCAACCATCAAGGTGATCGCCTTGGCCTCGGTGAGCCCGTCCTTGTCCTTCTCCGGCAGCGCGCGGAAGGTCGTGCCGGCGCGGTTGAGCAAGGTTTCCCAGCCAACATCGTGCGCCCACGTTTCCAGCACGCCACGGTCGATGCCCGCCGTCTTGTAGTCGTGGAACGTGTAGACGACGCCATGCTGTTCCAGCCAGGCGCGCGCTTTCTTCATCGTGTCGCAATTCTTGATGCCGAAGATCGTGACCATCGCGCCCTTGCTCATCGTCTGCTGCCTTCTGCAACGAACCTCTTGGCGTGGACTTCTCGCGATTCGCTGCGAATAGCAAGGCCTCGTTGTCAACGACGGCACCAAAAAGACACAGCCAATTCCCAACGCAGATCGCTATCAGTCTTTCATTCAGCAGACGCGCCCGCGCGAGGAAGCTGCAGCGCGCGTCGCAACAAGGATTGATGTATGAGACTCCGTCGTCACCGCCGATGCAGCGCTCTTTACCTCCAGCGCATCGGCGCCGTGCAATCTGAGCACCGAGTCATCGCCGCTGACGTTCACATGCCGATCAACGCGTTGCCGTGTCGTTGAGCCGCAGTGAGTCATCTCATGCACAAGACTGAACTAGGTCCACTTTGCACCAATCGGAGTCGCGCATCGCGCGCTGCATAAACCTGCCGAAGGATTCTCCAGGTCCTGTTCAGCGCGCGAGCATTCATGTGCAATCTTTCGGCATGTCGCCAAATAATAAAGTCGCGTCGACTCCGGCGATATTTGCCATCGACTCAGGTAAACTTTTTTGCAACGCGATGTGTTCCGCTTTGATTACATCTCTCTTTACGTAAATCGTGTATGCGCCTTGAAATCAAACATCTTTCTGTTGACTCCATATCACCACCAAACAAGTATGGCGTCGTAACTGGGGGACGTAACGTGCCTGATCGAATTCCAACCAGACACGGAAGAACGCGCACCCACCGGTTAACTCGCGGGCTTTTTATTCTGCGTTATGTTGCGTCGAACGCACCAGGCGGTTCGTCGACACAACGAAGCACTGCCCCCGCAGTTAGGGTTGCGCCACAGAATGCGGCCGAGGTCGAACTGATCGCCTGGCCGGACGCACCATCGCATGAACTGCGAGCGCCTGGTGATGGCCTGGTCATTCGCGCCTTGCGCGACACCACGATCATCCTCGAAGTCATGCCTGCGTATGAAGGCGGCAGCATCGATGCGGAGCTGCAGCTGGAGCCCGTGTCGCGTCTGGCGCACGGCGGCTTCAACAGAGCCGAGCCGCATGCGACGCCCAACGTTGCCAGGACCGCGGCGACGATGGTGCAGGACATCGACATCCTCGCGCACGTCGCGCGGCGCGGCGATGTGATCATTCCGTCGGGCGAATGGATATGCGGTCCGGACTATCCGATGGCGATTGAAGGCCTCGAAGTGCGCTGGCCGCGGCGGCCTGCCGGACTTGAGATCGTGACCACAGTATCGGTGAGCAAGAACGGCATTCGCCATCTGCCGGCGAGCCTGACCGGTGAGTTCGCCGGCACGCGCGGACGCGCCGCGCCCATCGCCAATCTCGAGATTTCGTTGACTGGCGAGCGCGCCAAAGAGTTCACGCTGCGCGCCGACGCTCTCTTTCTCGGCGCATCCGTGCAATCACGCAGCGGCCGATCGATATCGCTGACGGGACCGACAGGACGAGAGCCTCTGGTGGGCTTGCGTCTCTCGGTCGTCACACAAGAGGTCTATGAATCCAGTCGCGGGGAACCAAGAGCGAGAACGCAAGAGCCGGCCAAAGCTGCATCGAACTGGAGTTCAGCTGGTCGCATACGGGTGTTTCGAGGATTGAAGAAGGGGACGACCGAAGCACCCAGTCTCATCAGGGAGAGAGTCTAAGACCTGTGGGCTTGAGACAAACCGGATTGAAGCAAGCACATTATCGACAATCCGATTAACCCCCAACATATGAGGATCCAAAGCATGGCCACCTACGACTTGAGTCGGAGTGAAGTAGGCGACCTTGTCCAGGGAACAGGACTGTTCTCTGACCCTGAGTGGAACCGAATCCTTGAAGCCATCGACTCGACCGGTGTGTTCGCACCAGGCTCGACGTCGGGCGACAAGGCCAACCTGGAGGCGTTGCAATTCGGCGATGCGCCTGGTGCCAACAGGGAAATCCTGTTCTACCAGGGCATGCCGGACGGCCCCGTCACCGATGCTGACGACGCCAACGTCGTCATTTTCGCCACCAACGAGAATGTCGAAGCCAGCATCGGCGGCGGCAGCAAAGTCGTCGTCTCGGCTGGCGGCGATGATCAGATC